>CALMPQ010000199.1 GCA_937872005.1 uncultured Propioniciclava sp. | reverse complement strand
CGAGTGCGCCGCGCCCGAGGGCGGGGACGTCGTCGCGTTCGACGTGTCCGCGCCCGTCCCGGCCGAGCCCCTGGACGCGGACGCCGCCATCGTGGTCGGCGGCCGGACGCCGGGCGTCGAGCACCTGGCGCGCGAGGCGTCCCGGTTGCGGTGGGTGCAGACCCTCGCGGCCGGGCCCGACGGGGTGCTGGCGGCCGGGTTCGGGCCCGCGGTGACGATCACCAACGGCCGGGGGCTGCACACCCACACGGTCGCCGAGACCGCGCTGGCGCTCGCCCTGGCCGGCATCCTGCGCCTCCCGGCGATGCTGGCCGCCCAGCGCGACCACCACTGGGCCTACGAGGAGTTCGGCCAGTGGCGCGACCTGCACCCGGCGGGACGCATCGGCTCGCTCATCGACACCAACGTCCTGGTCTGGGGCTTCGGCGACATCGGCACGAAGATCGCCCAGCTGTTCACCGCCGTCGGCGCGCGCGTGCGCGGCATCGCCACGTCGGCCGGCGCGAGGTCGGGCTTCGAGATCTTCACCGACGCCGACCTGCCCCGCCTGCTGCCCCAGACCGACGTGCTGGTCATGGTGCTGCCGCACGCCGAGTCGACCCGGCACGCGCTCGACGCCGACCGCATGGCCCTGCTGCCCAGCCACGCCTGGCTCGTCAACGTGGGCCGCGGCACCACCGTCGACCCGGACGCCCTCGCCGCGGCCCTCAACGCCGGTGAACTCGGCGGGGCGGCGCTCGACGTCGTCGACCCCGAGCCCTACCCGGCCGACGGTCCGCTGTGGGACGCCCGCAACTGCATCCTCGTGCCCCACGTCGCCGGGGGCGTCGCGCACGGCAGCGACGAGCTGATCAACGAGAACATCGTGCGCCTGGGGTCGGGAACAACGCTGCGCAACGTCGTCCCCCGCTAGGCTCACGCCATGTCGTGGGTGGAACGGGCGCGGGAGATCGCCGACCGGATGCACCCGGCCGGGCTGTTGTACTCGACCTACGAGCAGCGCCTGTTGGCCGAGCTCGACCGTGACCGCCTGCCCCGCCACGTCGCCGTGCTGGCCGACGGCAACCGACGCTGGGCGCGGCTGAACGCACCCGGCCAGCCGTACGAGGTCGGTTACCAGGCGGGCGCCGACAAGCTGAAGCACTTCGTGGAGTGGTGCGACGAGGTCGGCCTCGGCGTGGTCACGCTGTGGGTGCTCTCCACCGAGAACCTGGCCCGCAACGCCGACGACGTCGCGCCCCTGCTGGCGGTCATCGAGCGGCTGTTCCTCGACCTGGCCGCCACGGGCCGCTGGCGCCTCAAGCTCGTCGGCGACCCGACCCTGCTGCCCGAGGACATGACCGACGCCCTGCGCGCCGCCGAGTTCGACACGGCCTCGGTGTCGGGGCTGCAGGTCAACGTCGCCATCGCCTACGGAGGCCGCCACGAGCTCCGCGACGCCGTGCGCAAGCTGTTGGCCGCCCAGGCCGAGACCGGGGCGTCCCTCGCCGAGGTGGCCGAGAGCCTCGAGATCGAGGACATCGCCTCGCACCTCTACACCGCCGGCGACCCCGACCCCGACCTCATCATCCGCACGTCGGGGGAGCAGAGGCTGTCCGGCTTCCTGATGTGGCAGTCGGCGCACAGCGAGTTCTACTTCTGTGAGGCCCTGTGGCCCGACTTCCGCCGCGTCGACTTCCTGCGCGCGCTGCGCGACTACGCCTCGCGCGAACGGCGTTACGGCCGTTAGTCGGGGACCTCGGCCAGCAGCACCTCCAGCACGACGTCCTTGATGTCGTCGGCGATCGGCAGCGCCGGCAGGCCCGCGACGCGCGCGAGCGTCTCCGGGTTGGCCTGCAGGAACCCCCACAGCACGTGCTTGTCGATGTAGCCGACCTGCAGGTCGTTGACGAGCACGAACAGCCGCTCGTCGATCCGCGGGTCGGACGCCGTGGGCAGCAGCGCGAAGTCGAAGCTCGCGCCTTCGGCCGGGTCGACGACCCCGAGGTCGACGGTGATCGTGCCCGTCGCGTGGTCGTAGCTGGCCCCCGCGTCGACGGCCGCGCCCGTGTCGCTCGGCGCCAGTCCCGTCACCGACACCCGCCAGCGGCGCTCACCGGGGATGACCGAGGCATCGCCCACCACCGGGTCGATGGTGAACAGCCCGTCGGCCTGGTTCCACGACAGCCGCGTGCGGCAGGTGGTGGGCTCGCCGGCGTCGTCGTCCTCGTAGAGCACGAACTCGCCGTCGGCGCCGGCGAACACCCGCACGTGCAGGGCCGCGGGGTTGGCCACCGACAGGTCGTCGCCGTCCACGAGGGGCACGATCGTGCCCGAGCGGGCGAGCACGGGGTAGGTCTCCAGAGGCCGGCGGAAGGTGACGAACCGGCCGCCGGTGTAGCGCAGCCCCGAGTACCAGTCGTGCCAGGTGCCCGCGGGCAGCCACGTGGTGACCGCTGCCCGGCGCGTGCGCCGGTCGGCGGGCGTGGTCAGCGGCGCGACCAGCAGGCCCGCGCCGAACAGGAACGCCCCCGACCCGTGCAGCACCGACTCCGGGCGCGGGTCGGCGTGGTAGACCGGCCGCACGAGCGGCTCCCCGGCGCGGTGGGCGCGCTCGTTCATCGTGTGCAGCCAGGGCACGAGGCGGTGCCGTAGCCGCAGGGCGTCCGTCATCGCCTCGCGGGCCTCGACGCCGAAGTTCCACGGCTCCTTGCCCTGGAACGGGCTCGACGTCGAGTGCAGGCGGTTGATCGGCGACCACGTGCCCAGCTGGACCCACCGCGCCACCATCTCGTCGTCGCGCTCGCCGAACATGTGCCCGCCGATGTCGTGGCTCCACCAGCCGTAGCCGATGTTGGCCGCGGTCGCGGTGAACCACGGCTGGAAGTCCAGCGACTCCCACGTGGTGACCGTGTCGCCGGAGAAGCCGATGGGGTAGCGGTGCGAGCCCGGTCCGGCGTACCGGCTGAACGTGATCGGACGCCGCCCGTCGCGTCCGGCGTCGAGGAAGTGGAGGTGGTTGAGCAGCCACAGGGGGTCCAGGCCGGGGATCGACGAGGCGCCGCCCTGCTGCCAGTCGACCCACCAGAAGTCGACGCCCTGGGCCTCCAGCGGGTGCAGGACCTCGTCGAAGTAGGCCTCCATGAAGTCGGGGTTCGCGACGTCGAACGGGATCGGGTCGCCGGCGCCGGGGTCGAGCCCGAGCCGCTCGGCGAGGCGCGGGTAGGCGTCCTCGAACGAGCGGACTCCGTCGGCTGGGTGGAGGTTGAGCGAGACCGTGAGGCCGCGGGCGTGCAGGGCGGCCAGGAACGCCTCCGGGTCGCCGATGAGGTCGGTGTTCCAGGAGAAGCCGGTCCAGCCCGAGCCGTGGCGTGGGTCGATGTCGACCCAGTGCCAGTCCATGTCGATGACCGCGACGGAGAACGGCAGGCCCTCGTCGGCGAACCGGTCCATGAGGGCGACGTACTCGCCGGAGGTGTAGGGGTGGTAGCGCGACCACCAGTTGCCCAGCGCCCAGCGGGGCAGCAGCGGCGTGGGGCCGGTGAGGGCGTGGAAGTCGCGCAGCGCGGCAGGCGCGTCGTAGCCGTGCACGAACAGGTAGAGGTCGACCTCGCCCTCGCGCGGGGTGGGCCAGCCGACGTCGTCCAGCGCGAGCGAGCCGGAGTCGTCCAGGGTCGCGAACCCGAAGGCGCTGACCAACCCCTTCTCCAGCGGGACGGCGCCGTCGGCCTCGTCGAGGGTGCGGGCCGTGCCGCCGAGGTTGCCGACGTGCCAGCCGGCCTCGCGCTCCTGCACGGTCTCGGGGTCGCCGTAGTGCCACACGCTGCGCCAGTCGCGGACGCCGGGCTGGCGGACCTGCAGGCCGCCGGGGGAGAAGCGCCGGCCGTCCCAGGACAGCTGCAGGCCCCGCGTGGACAGCTGGAGCGCGTCGCCGTCGTGGGACACCTCGTACGGCACCGCGGGGAGGTCGCGGTTCCACACCACCTGGGTCGCCCGGTCCTCGAACTGGCCGTCATCGGACCACTCCAGCCGCAGCAGCCGTTCGGTGAGCACCGTGATGCGCCAGGTGGGGCCGACCAGCACCTGGGCCGGGTCGGTGAAGGGCGTGGTGGTCGGGCGGAAGCGCTCGGGCAGGGCCATGGCCCCACGGTAGCCGTCGTTCTTTGGTACGACGTCTCTTGGCCGGAGCGCCTCGACTTTCGACGGAACCTGCCCCGCGCCCGTTCCGCGCCGGGCGCCGCTGTCCCTAACCTGAGCTCGTCCCTACCCCCCAACAACAGGAGACACCATGAAGGGAAGCACCATCCGCACAGGAGCGGCCATCGCCGCCGCGACCGCCATCCTCGCCG
>CALMPQ010000198.1 GCA_937872005.1 uncultured Propioniciclava sp. | reverse complement strand
CGCCGGTCACGCCGCCCCCGATCACCAGGATGTCGAACGTCTCGTCCGTCACCGCCTCGAGGTCGCGCGCGCGCTGCGTCGGATTGAGGGCAGGAATGGTCATCTTTGGGCTCCCGGTGTGCGTCGTCTTCGTCGCTGACGGAGTCATCTTGCCCCAACTGCACGGATGGTGCACGCTTCTGCACGAACGTGCAGCGTGGAGGTGGGCGGTGAACGAGCGCTACGAACAGATGTACCGCGCGGCGACGCGCTACTACGTGCAGGGCGAGACGATGGAGGCGATCGCCCACGGGCTCGACGTTTCTCGCTCGACGGTGTCGCGCCTGCTGGCCGACGCGCGCGAGACCGGTCTGGTGCGCATCACCATCGCCGAGGGGTCGAGCTCGCAGGCGCCGGTGGCCCGGTCCCTGTCGAACGCCTTCGGTGTCCGGGTTCACCTGGTCGCCCCGCGCGGGGGCCTCGCCCCCATCGCACGCATCGACCAGGTCGCCCAACGCGCCGCCGGCCTGCTCACGGAGGTCGTCGGCGACGCGATGAACATCGGGGTCGCGTGGGGCGTCACCATGGCGTCGCTGACCCAGCACCTGCGCCACCGGCCGCTGACGGGCAGCGCGATCATCCAGATGAACGGGGGCGCCAACCAGCGGTCGTCCGGCGTGCCCTACATCCGCGAAATCATGCAGTCGATCGGTGACGCGTTCGACTCCGCGGTGGTCCTCTTCCCCGTGCCGGCGTTCTTCGACTACCCCGACACCAAGGCCGCCATGTGGCGCGAGCGGTCGGTACGCCATGTGCTGGACCAGCTCGCCCGCCTCGACGTCGCCATCTTCGGGGTGGGTTCGTTGACCGGCTCCATCCCCTCCCACGTGTACGCCGCCGGCTACCTCGACGAGGACGAGCGCCTGCAGTTGGCCGCCGACGGCGTCGTCGGCGACATCTGCACCGTGCTGCTGCGCGAGGACGGCAGCTACGCCGACATCGCCGCCAACGAACGGGCCACCGGGCTCACTCCGGGCGAGCTGGCCCGCGTGCCCCGTCGGATCTGCGTGGTGGCCGACCCGCTGCGAGCGCCGGCGGTGGTCGGGGCCCTGCGAGCCGGGGTCGCGACCGACCTCGTGCTGGACGAGGCGACCGCCCGGGCCACGCTGCGTCGGCTGTAGAGGTCCCCCGCGGCGAGACGTGGCCGTGGGGCGTCCCGGCGTGAGACGGTGGTGTCATGGCCGAGCGACCCGAGCACAGCAAGGGCGGTGTGTACTCCCGCAAGGGTGAGGAGTTCGACCGCGACACCCGCTACATCGCCACGCGCGTCAAGCGCACCGTCGACGACGGTGAGGACGCCGTGCCCGTCGAACCAGGCCGGTACCGCCTCATCGCCGCGCGAGCCTGCCCGTGGGCGAACCGGACGATCATCGTGCGGCGTCTGCTGGGCCTGGAGGACGCGATCAGCCTCGGCCTGCCAGGCCCCACCCACGACGCCGACTCGTGGACCTTCGACCTCGACCCCGGTGAGGTCGACCCCGTGCTCGGCATCCACCGGCTCAAGGACGCCTACCTCAAGCGCGACCCGCACTACTCGCGCGGCATCACGGTCCCCGCCCTGGTCGACGTGACCACCGGCGCGGTGGTGACCAACGACTACGCCCAGATGACCCTCGACTTCTCCACCGAGTGGACCGAGCACCACCGGCCCGGCGCGCCCGACCTCTACCCCGAGGGACTGCGCGAGGAGATCGACGAGGTCATGGCGCGGATCTACCACGACGTCAACAACGGCGTGTACCGGTGCGGGTTCGCAGGCTCCCAGGAGGCGTACGAGGCGGCCTACCTGCGGCTTTTCGAGGCGCTGGACTGGCTCGAGGACCGCCTCAGGCTGCAGCGCTACCTCGTCGGCGACTCGATCACCGAGGCCGACGTGCGCCTGTTCACCACGCTGGTGCGTTTCGACCCGGTCTACCACGGCCACTTCAAGTGCAACCGCTCCAAGCTGACCGAGATGCCCGTGCTGTGGGCTTATGCCCGCGACCTGTTCCAGACCCCCGGGTTCGGCGACACGATCGCTTTCGAGCAGATCAAGCGCCACTACCACCTCGTGCACACCGACCTGAACCCGAACCAGATCGTGCCCAAGGGGCCAGACCCCGTGGCGTGGCTCAGCCCGCACCACCGCGAGGAGCTCGACGGGTCCCCCTTCGGCGAGGGGACGCCCCCCGGGCAGGTCCGCAACGGCGAGCGCTCCCCCAACCCGGTGGAGCTGGCCTGATCACCGCGTCGGGAACGTCACGTCGGTCGCGTCCACGACCACGTCGAGGCCCTGCTCCCCCGGTCCCAGCGCGCTGAGCTGGAGGCCGTAGGGCAGGGCCACCGGGATCGGCTGGAGGATCGCGTCCACCAGGGCCTGCGTGGCGTCGGGCGGGATCGCGACGCCGGCCAGGTCGAGCTCGGTGTCGGTCAGCGTGATCGTCTGCGTGGCCCGGTCGAGCGCGGCCCGGCCCACGAGGCGTCCGGTGAAGGCGATGCCGAGGAACTCGACGTCCCGCTCCAGCGCGAGGCGTCCGTCCTCGGTCGGCTGGATCCGCACCCCGGCCACGGCCGCGAGGTCGGCGTAGTCGAGCCACCCGCCACCGGTCAGCGAGGCCGCGCGCACGGCGTCCGTTTCGTAGCGGACGCCAGCGAGGGTGAAGTCGACGTCGTACAGCGGGATTGTGATCGCCTCCGCGGCTCGGACCGGCATCTCGCGGGCCCGGACGTTCACGCTCGGGAACTCGCGCGTGACCAGGTGCAGCGCGAGGGGCTCGCCCTCGATGCCCACCGTCGGTCGCGTCGCGAACGGCACGCT
>CALMPQ010000197.1 GCA_937872005.1 uncultured Propioniciclava sp. | reverse complement strand
GACGCTCGATCGCGTCCGCCTTGTCCTTGTGATACTTCGACAGCCGCAGATACAGATAGATCGGCCGCGTGTCCCCGGCCGGCATGTTCGGCCCCGTCTGATTGAACGCCGGGTAGACCACCGCCCGCGTCGCCCGACCCGGCCGCGCGTTCGCGCCAGGCTGCTTCGTCCTCGTCGTCATCAGTGACCTCCTTCGATAAGGAGGTGCACTTTCCATTGCTTGCCTCGTCGAGGAACAGCACCCCGCGATGGGCCAGGGAGATCGCCCCCGGTTGTGGGATCGCCGACCCGCCGCCGGCCAGCGCGGCCAGGGATGCCGAGTGGTGCGGCGCCGCGTACGGCGGGCGCAGGGGCAACTCGCCCCCGACGAACAACCCGGCGAGCGACCGGATCGCCGCCACCTCGAGCGCCTCCTCGGGCGCGAGATCGGGCAGGATGCCCGGCAGCCGCTCGGCCAAGAGGGTCTTGCCCACGCCGGGCGGCCCCTTCAGGAACAGGTGGTGCGCACCCGCCGCCGCGATCTCCACCGCCCAGCGAGCCTCCTCCTGCCCGGCCACGTCGGCAAGGTCCGGCTCACGCCGACCGAGTTCGATCGGCGCGACCTCGGGCAGGTACTCGGCGACCTCGTCGCCCCGCAGCAGTGCCGCGAGGTCACGGACGCTGGCCACGCCGTGCACGATGATCCCCTGCACGAGGCGCGCCTCGCGCACCTGCACCATGGGCACGATGGCGTGGCCCACGCCGGCGCGGGCCGCCTCCAGCACCGCGGGGAGCACCCCGCGCGCCATCCGGACGCCCCCGTCCAGCCCCACCTCGCCCATCAGCACGGCATCATCGAGCCGGGCTTGGGGCACGCTGCCCTTCGCGGCCAGCACGGCACCGACGATCGCGAGGTCGAAGTGCGTGCCGGCCTTGGGCAGCGAGGCCGGCGACAGGTTGATGATCACCAAGTGCTCGGGCCACCCGAAGCCGGTGCTGGCCACCGCGGCCCGACACCGTGACTTGGCCTCGTTGAGCGCTGCGTCCGGCAGGCCGACGATCACCGTGCGCGGCAGCCCCCCGCCGACCGACACCTCGACGTCGACGAGAGTCGCCTGCAGCCCGACCAGCCCCACCGACCGGGCGCGCCCGAGCCTCACGGCTCGATCCCCCGCACGTGCTGCACCGCGGCGGTGCCGTCGGGGTGCCAGAGCACGCCGAGGGCGTCCACCCGCAGGGCCGGGACCGGGGCCTCTTGGGCCCGGGCCCACGCGGCGGCCAGCCGACGCAAGCGCAGGGCCTTGTCGTGGGTGATCGCCTCCAGCGGCGAACCCCACCCGCGGCCGCGCCTGGCCTTCACCTCGCACGCCACGACGACACCCTCGGGGTCCCGCGCAATGAGGTCGATCTCGCCGGCGGCGGTGCGCCAGTTGCGCTCCAGCACCTCCCAGCCGCGCCGTCGCAGGTAGTTCGCCACGAGGTCCTCCCCGCGCTCACCGGTCTCTCGCCGTCCGTCCATGCCCGCACCTTGGGCGGCACCCGGCCAATCCGTGCACCCAGTTTCCGCGCCTGTGGACAACCCCGTCCGGCGCTCGAAAACCCCCTGTGGACGACGCGGGTCAGGCGCCCAGGACCCGCTCCAGGTGCGGGTTGGCCAGGACGCGTCCCGGGTCGAGCCGGTCGCGGACGGCGAGGAAGGCGTCCATCTTCGGGTGCACCGCGCGAAGTCGTTCGACACCCAACGTGTGCTGCTTGCCCCAGTGCGGGCGGCCATCGTGCTCGGCAACGATCTGCTCGAACACGTCGAACGAGTCGCCCACCGCGGCCCCGGTATACTGGTGCACGGCGACATACGCGGTCTCGCGCCCGAACGCGCCCGACAGCCACACGTCGTCGCCGGCCACGAACCGCACCTCGACGGGGAACTGGATGGGCACCCGCGTCCGCCCGTACCAGGCCCGGAGCTCGCGCAGGACGGGCGCCACCGCGTCGATGGGCACGGCGTACTCCGACTCCACGAACCGGACGCGCCGCGGGCTGCAGAACACCCGGTGCGACCGGTCGGCATAGGTGCGTGACCCCAGCGCCGCCGCGCTCAGCCGGTTGAGGGCCGGCACCATCCGGGGCGCCGCTGCGCCCACCGCGTTCACCAGCGCGAACACCCCGTTGGCCATGACCTCGTCGTCGAACGCCGAACGCCACGCCGGCAGGGCGGCCACCGTGTCGGCGCCCTCGCGGTGGTTGCGTCGCGTCGACGCGACCTCGGTGTGGGGAACCAGAAGAACTCCGCGTGGTCGGCGCTCGCGGCGAAGGCGCGTGGGTCAGCGAGGATCGCCTCCAACGGCAACGGCCCCTCGACCGCCCGCAGGCGGAACGCCGGCACGGTCTGGAGTTCGAGCGCGGTCACGAGGCCCAGCGCCCCGAGGTTGATGCGGGCGGCCTCGAAGGTGCCGTCCCCCGGCACGCAGCGCAGCACCCCGCCCGAGGCGGTCGCCAGTTCGACGCCCACCACGGCCGCGGCGATGCCGAAGAGGCCCAACCCGGTGCCGTGCGTGCCGGTCGCGACGGCGCCCGCGATGGTCTGCGCATCGATGTCGCCGAGGTTGGGCAGCGCCAGGCCGAGTCGCTCCAAGGCGCGGTTCAGGTCGCGCAGCCGCGTGCCCGCACCGACCCAGAGGCGGCCCGTGGCCGCGTTGTGGCTGCGCACCCCGGCCAGCGCGGCCAGGCTCACCGCCATGTCGGTCGGCTGGCCGATCGCACTGAACGAGTGTCCCGAGCCCAGCGGCCGCACCCGCCGCCCGGACGCCGCCGCCCGCGCCAGCAGCGCTGCCGCAGCCCCCGCATCGACCGGGGCCACCACCTCGTCCGGGGTCGCCGTCACGGTGCCCGACCAGTTGCGCCACGTCACCCGAAGTTCCTCCCCTCGCCGCGGTAGGTCGGCCACGTCGCCACCACCGCACCCCCCTCCAGCACGTGCAGGACGTCGAACCGCTCCAGCAGCTCCCCCGCCTTCGCCCCCCGGAACCACACGGTGTCGCCCAGCCGCACCCGATCCGCGGACGCCCCGCGCACCGGCGTCTGCACCTCGCCGACGCCCTCGGTGGGCAACAGCCGCAGCGCCGCGTCGACCGGACGCGGAACCCGCGCCCAGCCCGGCTCGCCCGAGGCGACGTAGCCTCCCGAGAACAACGTCACGATCCCGGGCGCCGGGCGCCGCACCGCCGGCAGGCCGAACCGCAGCGCCGGCCGCGGTGTGAAGGCGCGGTAGCCGTCGAACAGCGTCGGACCGAACAGGCCCGAACCGGCGGCGAGCTCCGTGACCCCGGCCGGGTCCGCGAAGTCGTGCAACGACCCGGTGCCGCCCCCGTTGACGAAGGCGAGGTCGGCCACCTGGCGCAACGCGGTGACGACCGCGTCGCGGCGCCCCGGCAGTTCGGCCAACGTGCGCCGCTTGAGCCACCGCACCGCCGCCGACGCGTCGGGCAGACCGGCCACCTGGGCGTCGTAGAACAGCGCCCCGACCACCCGGAACCCGGCCCGCTGGGCGGCGGAGGTGACGGCCACGGCGTCCGAGGGGGTGCGGACCGGGGAGCGGCGCACCCCGAGGTGCGCGCGACCGATCCGCACCGATCAGTCGACGTCGAGGGCCAGTCGCAGCGGCGTCCCCTCCGGCACCGCGCCGGTCAGGAACTCCACGTGCTCGGCGGAGTCGATCGTCAGGGTGACCTCGGCCAGTGCGCGCTCGTCAGCCGCCAGGACCGCCAGTGCTGCCCGGTCGACGGTCGGGTAGGCGACGACCACGTCGCGAACGCCCCGCCCGACCAGCCACAGCGCCTCGGCGAGGGAGTACCCCATGACGCCGGCGAAGCCCGGAAGGGCGAGGACGCGGGCGAGGGCGTCCCGGCAGCGGAGCGACTTGGACGCGACGCGGATCGGCAGACCGCCCGCGCGCCGCGCGAGGTCGGCCGCGTTGGCGTCGAAGGCGGCGAGGTCGAGCACGGCCAGCGGCGCACCCAGGTCCCGGGCGGCGGCGTCCATGCTCATGGAGGGACCCTAGCCGGGTCAGAGGTTGTTGGGCACCTGCAGCTCGGAGTGCGCGATCTCCTCGATCGACACGTCGCGGAAGGTCAGGACCTTGGCGGACTTCACGAAGCGCGCGGGGCGGTACATGTCCCAGACCCAGGCGTCCCCCATCGAGACCTCGTAGTAGACGTCGCCGCCCTCGGTGCGCACCTTCAGGTCGACCGCGTTGCACAGGTAGAACCGGCGCTCGGTCTCGACGGCGTAGGTGAAGATGCCGACGACGTCCTTGTACTCGCGGTACAGCTGGAGTTCCAGCTCGGACTCGTACTGCTCAAGGTCCTCGGTGCTCATGACTGGCCCACTCTAACCGTTCGGGCGACGTTGTCCCACTTCATCCGGTGGATCGCGCACGGGCCGCGTTCGTCGAGCTCGGCCTGGTGCTCGCGGGTGCAGTAGCCCTTGTGCACGTCGAAGGCGTAACCGGGGTGGTCGGCGGCGTACGCCGTCATGATGCGGTCGCGGGTCACCTTCGCCACAATGGACGCCGCGCTCACGCTCGCCGCCACCGCGTCGCCCTTCCACATCGCCAGGGTCGGGACGCCGAACCCGTCGACCGGGAAGCCGTCGGTGAGCACGAAGTCGGGGCGGGCGTCCAGACGGGCGACCGCGCGCCGCAGGGCCTCGAGGTTGGCGACGTGCATGCCGAGGGCGTCGCACTCGGCGGGCTCGATGCGCACCGCGGCCCACGCGAGGGCCCTTCTGGTGATGACGTCGAAGAGGCGTTCGCGCGCCTTCTCGGTGAGCTTCTTGGAGTCGTTCAGCCCGTCGATGGGGCGCGTCGGCAGGACGACCGCGGCGGCGACCAGGGGGCCCGCGCAGGCCCCGCGCCCCGCCTCGTCGGCCCCGGCGATGGCGCCGAAGCCGGCTCGGGCTAGGGCGCGCTCGTAGCCGTAGAGCCCGGCGTCGCGTCGGATGACGAACGCCATGTCAGCAGGCGGAGCCGTCGCCGCCCACGGTCACGACGGGCCGCTCGGGCGCGGGGCTGGACGCCGCGGGGATCGCCGCGAACGCCTCGGGTGTGCTGAAGGTGCGCCAGCGGTCGAACGGGAACAGCGTGAACGCCGCGGCACCCACCACCGACTCGGTGGACGGGAACCCCCCGGCATGCTCGACACCACGGATCGTCTCGTCGAGGTGGCACCGGGAGTCGGCCGAGGCGCTGCGGTGGTCGCCCAGCACGAAGATGCTGCCCTTCGGGACGACGACGTCGAACGGGAACGCCGACGGCTGGTCGGCATGGCCGTTGCTCGCGCCGAAGAGGTAGGCCGACTCGTCCAGGGTGGTGCCGTTGATGGTGAGCCGATTGTCGGCGTCGCAACACACGACGTGGTCCCCCTCGACGCCGATCACGCGCTTGACGAGGTGATTGGCGGAGGCGTCGGGCATGAGGCCGATGAAGACGAGGACGTCCTGCCACGGCTCCTGGCCGAACATGTCGGGGTTGCCGAGCCACTCCAGGTCGTCGCGGAAGACGACGACGTCGCCCCGCTGGAAGGTCTGCACCTTCTGCACGGCGACGCGGTCACCGACGTTGAGGGTCTCCTCCATCGACCTCGACGGGATGGAGAACACCTGGATGAGGAGGAGCCGCAGGAGCGTGGACGCGATCAACGCGCCGACCACCACGATGGTGATCTCCTTCAGGAATCCGCCGAGGCCTCCGCCCCGCTCTTCCTTCGCCACCGCGGCTCCCCTTCCGTGCGCGATCAGTTGTCGCGCTTCTCCTTGATCTTGGCAGCCTTGCCGCGGAGGCCGCGCAGGTAGTACAGCTTGCCACGGCGCACGTCACCGCGACGCTCGACCTCGATGCGGTCGATGATCGGGGAGTGCAGCGGGAAGGTGCGCTCGACACCGGTGCCGAAGGAGACCTTGCGGACGGTGAAGGCCGCACCGATGCCCTGGCCGTTGCGGGCGATCACGACGCCGGCGAACACCTGGATACGGGAGCGGTTGCCCTCGACGACCTTGACGTGGACCTTGACGGAGTCACCGGGACGGAAGTCGGGGACGTCGTCACGGAGCTGGGCGGCCGAGATCTCGGCAACGATCTTGTTCATGGTGTTTCCTCGCCGGTGCCACAGGTCACCTCGTGAAGTTCGTGTGCAGGGGCGCTCGTGCCGATCCCCCTGTGGCAGGGACACGTGCGCAACCTGCCCAAGTCTGCCACAGGGGCCCTCCCCCGGCGAAATCGCCTACAGGGTCGCCAGCCTCAGGTTGCTGAGCTCGGCGCCGTAGTGCTGGGCGATGCTGCGCTTGCGCTCGAGGTCGGCGATGACAGCCGGCGCGAAGTCGACGTCGTAGAGCGCCTGGCAACTACCCAGCCCACCGGGGGTGAACACGTTGACCTCCATCAGCTTGTCGCCGACGATGTCGAGGCCCACCAGGAACATGCCGTCGGAGACGAGCTTGGGGCTGATGAGGTCGACCATCGTGAGCATCTCGGGGGTGACCTCGACCGCCTCGGCCTTGCCGCCGACCTTCATGTTCGACCGGATGTCGCCGCTCGTGTTGCGGCGCCGGAAGGCTGCGTACGCCCCGTCGACCTTCAGGGGGCGCCCGTTCATGACGAACATGCGGATGTCGCCGTCCTCGGCCTCGGGCAGGTACTCCTGCGCCACGACGTAGCCGTCGCGGGCGATCGCCTCGATGATCTGGCTGAGGTTCGGCGACTCGGCGCGGTTGACCAGGAACACCCCGCTGCCGCCCGAGCCCTGCAGCGGCTTGAGGACGGCCTTGCCGCCGAGCTCGTCGATGAAGTCACTGATCAGCTGCTCGTCGCGCGAGATGAGCGTGCGCGGGCGCACCAACTCGGGGAAGTGCTGGAAGTAGGCCTTGCTCAGCGCGTTGGCCAGCGAGGTCGGGTCGTTGACCACGAGCACGCCCGACTGGGCGAACAGCTGCCCGAACGCGATCGCGGCGGTGGCCGCCCACGGCTTCTCGTTGGCATCCTCGGCCGGGTCGTTGCGCAGCATCACGACGTCGAACTCGCCGATGTTGAGCTGCTGGACGACCTCGGGCTTCTGCACGTCCTCGAGGTAGCGCTCCAGCGAGCGGTAGCGCTTGCCGGACGCCGAGCGCGCCCGGGCGCTCATCGACCCGTCGGGCTCGTAGGCGAAGTCGCCCAGGCCCATCAGGGAGACCTCGTGCCCGGCCTGGCTGGCGGCCAGGGCGAGGCTGCAGCACTGGGTCGAGGGCCTGCCCC
>CALMPQ010000196.1 GCA_937872005.1 uncultured Propioniciclava sp. | reverse complement strand
CGGCGTCCGCGAGGTGCAGGGCCGCGGACAGGCCGGCGGCGCCCGAGCCGACGATCGCGACGCGGGTGCGTCGGCGCCATGCGGGAGCCGGGGTGGGCAGCTGGACGCTCATTCGCCGGCCCCCGGGTTGCCGAGCGCGATCATCCGCTCCACCGAACGGCGGGCGCGGGCGGCGAGGTCGGGGTCGACCGTGACCTCGTCGCGCCCGGTGCGCAGGCAGTCGAGGAGCTTCTCGGGGGTGATCATCTGCATGTAGGGGCACGCCGCGCGCGGGTTGACCGGCTCGAACACGGTCTCGCGGTTGGCCCTGCGGAGCTGGTGCAGCATGCCGATCTCGGTCGCCACGAGCACCTTCCGCGCGCGCTCGCCGCGGGCGGCGTCCAGCATGCCGCCGGTGGACAGGACGTGGGTGCGATCGGCGGGCAGCTCGCCCGAGCCGGCCAACCACAGCGCCGAGGTGGTGCAGCCGCACTCGGGGTGCACGTAGAGGGCGGCGTCGGGGTTGGCGCGCACCTTCGCGGTCAGGTCGCTCGGGGAGATGTCGGCGTGGACGTGGCACTCCCCCAGCCAGACGTGCAGGTTGTCGCGGCCGGTCAGGCGCCGCACGTGCGCGCCGAGGAACTGGTCGGGGCCGAACAGCACGGGGACGTCGGCCGGGATCGAGTTCACGACGTCGACGGCGTTCGACGAGGTGCAGCAGATGTCGGTCTCGGCCTTCACCTCGGCGGTCGTGTTGACGTAGGAGACGACGACGGCGTCGGGGTGCTGGGCCTTCCAGGCGCGCAGCTGGTCGGCGGTGAGGCTGTCGGCCAGCGAGCAGCCGGCGGCGGCATCGGGGATGAGCACGCGCTTGTCGGGGCTGAGGATCTTCGCGGTCTCGGCCATGAAGTGGACACCGCAGAACACGATCGTCGACTGCGGCACCTCCGCGGCCAGGCGCGACAGCTGCAGCGAGTCGCCGACGTGGTGCGCGACGTCCTGGATCGGGCCGACCTGGTAGTTGTGCGCGAGGATCACGGCGTCCTTCTCGTCGGCCAGGCGACGCACCTCGGCGCTCCAGTCGGCCCACTGCTCGGGGGTCCACTCGGTCGAGGGCGTGGTGGCGATCGCGGTCATGGTCATCTCCTCCTCAGTTTTCGCCTTTTAGTCGAAAACTCCCTGAACTGTAGCATCACGGGTGTGACGGAGCGCAACTCGACCCCCAGCGGCCCCCTGCGCGACGCCGCGGGGGTCGCCAAGTACCGCCACGAGGCCCTCGCGGCGGTGCTGCAGGTGCGAGCGGTCGCGGACGCCGAGGCCCGCCTCTGCGTGCTCGCCCGGCAGCGCGGGCGCGACCCCTACGCAGGCGCCTGGGCGCTGCCCAGCGGCCCCGTCGAGGTGGACGAGTCGATCGAGGCCAGCGTGCGGCGCCACTTGGCCGCCACGGTCGGCGTCCACGCGCTCGCCCACCTCGAGCAGCTCGAGACGCTGAGCACGCCGGGGCGCGACCCCTTCGACCGCACCATCGCGACGGCGCACCTGGGCCTGCTGCCGACGAGCGACGCCACCCCCCTGCCCGACGGTGTCGCCTGGTGGCCGGTGGACGCCCTGCCCGCGATGGCGTTCGACCACGATGGCGTCGTCGAGCGGGCCGTGGAGCGGATGCGCGCCAAGCTCTCCTACACCAACCTCGGCTTCGCCCTGGCCCCGGCGGAGTTCAGCATCGCGCAGCTGCGCGACGTCTACGCCGCGGCGCTCGGCCACGAGGTCGCGGCCACCAACCTCCAGCGCGTGCTCGGACGGCGGGGGCAGCTGGAGCCGACCGGCGGCGTCCATGCGCCCGGCAGCGCCGGGGGACGCCCCGGAAAGCTCTTCCGCTTCGTGCGGGCCGAGCTCGAGGTGACCGACCCGTTCGCGACGCTGCGCCCCTGACAACGCGGCCGGGCC
>CALMPQ010000195.1 GCA_937872005.1 uncultured Propioniciclava sp. | reverse complement strand
TGTGATTCTTGGGGATGGTTCGCGTCGTTGTTGACGGCATTTGGGGTGTGGGCGTGGTGGTCCTGCCGGTCTGTCCGGCTTCTCCACTGGGGGTCCTTGGTTGCGCCTGCTGGGGCTGGGTGGTCAGGGAGTGACCGGCTGGGGTGGGCTGGTCGCGCGGGCGTGGAGCGCTCTCCAGGCGTGGGCCCAGGGCCAGTGTGTGGGTAGGTGCAGGACGAGTCGTCGACCGGTGGCGGCGATCCGTGCCGGGACCTGGATGATCTGGCGGCGCAGGGTGGCCCATCGGGCCTTGGCCAGGCCGGCGGCGACCGCGGCGGCTCGGGCGATGTTGAACCCGATCACCGCCAGGCTCACCCAGGCGGCGTTGGCGGCGTACTTCCCCGACGGCAGGTGGGCCAGGGGGCCGTCCTTGAGTTCGGCGATGACCTGTTCCACGATCGCGTGGTCGCGGTGGAGCTGATCGGCCTCGACCGTAGTGAAAGAGGAATTGGTGATGAACGCGTGGTGCCGGTAGGCGGCGAACAGTTCCCCCTGCTCACTGCCATCGGAGGCGAGCGGCTGGATCCGTTTGACCCGGCGCACGACCAGCCGGCAGGGCACGTGCTGGTGCTGGCGTCGGCCGGTGAACGCCACGAACTCGACTTCGGCAACCTCCGCATCCGAGATCCAGCGTTGTTCGGCTTCCTCCCAGACGGCGTGGGGGTACTTGATGGTCTGCCAGGCGTCCTCGGCCAGGCCGGCGATTGCTCGGGTGACGGTCTTGGTCATCCGGGCGGTGACCGAGAACCACGCGTTCGCTCGCAGCGCGGCCCCCACGAACGCCCACCCGTAGTACGCCGAGTCCGCCCGGCACAGGATCCGACCCCGCACGCCAGCAGCACGGGCGGTGGTGACGGCTTGAGCCACCATCCTGCCGGCGCCCCGCGCGGAGCCGGTGTTGCCCTTGCGGAGCCGGGCGCGGGCGATCACCGGGCCTGCCAACGGGGTCGACAGGGCAGCAATTTGGATGTTCAATCCCCGCACCCTCGTGTACCCGTAGCCGGCGCCCTGCTTGCGGTACCCGTGGACCTCCCGGATGGTGTCGTCGACATCGAGGAACGCCAGCCCCTGTTCGATGTCGGCGCCTGCCAGGACGCCGGGCACCCTGCCGGCAAGGCCGGCTAGCAGACCTGCGCCGACGGCGTCGAGCTGCTGCACGTGGCCGTGCGTGAACGAGCGCAGGAACGTGCCCAACGTCGACGGCGCCCGCACCCCGGTGAACACCCGTTCCATGCCCCCGTGCCGCAACACGTCGAGGTCATCGATACTGTCCGCGCCGGCGAGCATCCCGCCCACCACGCTGGCCGCCTTCACGGTCGCGTTCGCCGACGGCACGCTCAACCGTTCCTCCAGCAGGTCATACAGGCCAGCAGACTCAGCCAACCGCAACGCCGGCACCAGACCGGCAGCAGACACCAGGTTCGGGTCATCGAACACGGGACGGATCGTGTGAGAGGCTTTCACTTACGAGGTGACCCTTCGACGCGGTGGACGGCGACTTCAGCAATCACCATCCTCCCTGCTCAGAACGGTCACCTCGCCCCATGCCACGCCCACACCCGCCACGACACCGGTGGATCAGGGCT
>CALMPQ010000194.1 GCA_937872005.1 uncultured Propioniciclava sp. | reverse complement strand
ACGAGCAGGAGCCCGTGCAGTTCACGCCGTGGGTGGAGCGGACCACCTTGTCGTAGGCCCAGCGGTCGCGGTAGAACCAGTCGCCGCGGCCGCCCTCCTTGAACACCGCGCGGTTGTCGGGGGAGGTCTTGGCGCGGGTGAAGAACTTCCCGGCGCCGATCAGGGCGTCGGCGAGGGGGCCGTCCAGTCCGGCGGGAGTGCTGGGCCGTGGCTGCGTGGTGGTCATCGTGCGGGCCTTTCGGTCGGGCGGACTGGGTGGTCGAGGAGACGTGGGGCGGGGAGGCGCTCGGGGAACGAGCGGGACGGGCAGAGCTCGGCGACGCAGCGCCGCTCGTCGACGAACGGGGTCAGGCTCACGCCGGCGTCGGGTTCGCCGAGCGCCTCGAGGGTGCCCTCGATCACCCCTTGGTGGACGCCGCAGGCCACCGCCGGGTTGTCGAGGACCAGCTGGACCACGGGGCAGTGGTGGATGTCGAGCTGCGTGGTGCCTGTCTGCGTGGTCGAGATGCTGGGCTCGTACCCCCAGCGGTCGAGCACGTCGAGCACCGCCCCCACCTTGCCCAGCCAGGCGCCGGGGGTGCGTGCGGGCAGGGAGGTCTCGGGGGTGGCCTCGTAGCCGATGAGCTGGAAGGCGTTCTCGATCGCCCAACGCCGGCCGGCCTCGACGGCGCCGGGCGCGTCGCCCCGGGCCATGGCGTCGGCGAGCACCTCCGCCAGGAGTCGGTACGCCTCGGGGGCGGAGGCCTCGGCGAGTTGGCCCGGGTGGACGGTGAACCGGCGGCGGGGGCGTCCGACGCCGTTGCGCTCGTCGTGGGCGGTGACCAGGCCGGCCTGCTCGAGCCGCTCGAGGTGGAAGCGCACGGTCGTGACATGCAGGTGAAGTGTCTCGGCGAGGTCGGCGGCGGTGAGCCCCGTCACGCGGCTGGGTTCGCCCGGGCGGACGAGGTGGGGGAGGCGGGCGAGGGCGTCCATGATCGACCGACGCACCGGCGAGGACAGCACGTCAAGCGGTTGGACCTGCTCCTCGGCCATCGTCGCCCCCAGGTTCATCGATCCTCCGCTCGGGTTTGGAGGAAGATTGTCCTGAGTGTAACCAGAACCCCCTGTGGCGATGCAAGATCCGGTAGATTGTCCTTGAAAACTTTATCTCACAGCGGGTGATGCGACACTACGGAACGTAGTTGACGGCTGTTCCGCGGGTGTGGTTTGATCCGGTTGGTCCTGAATAAAAGGGATCATAATCCGACATATCGAGGAGCCCCCATGGTCGAGGGAGACCGGCACCCAGAGGCGCCCGGATCAGGCCGCGTCCTCACGATGTCCACCATCGCGTTCACCCTGATGTTCGCGGTGTGGTTGATGTTCGGCATCCTGGGCAAGCCCATCCAGGCCGAGTTCGGGCTGAGTGACGTCGAGCTGAGCTGGATCAGCGCGGTGGCCGTGCTGAACGGCTCGATGTGGCGCCTGCCCGCCGGCATGCTGGCCGACCGGATCGGTGGTCGCGCGGTGATGGTGTTCCTGCTGTTGGCGGGCGCGGTGGCCAGCTTCGCGGTGTCGTTCGCCAACAGCTACCCGATGCTGCTGGTGCTGGCGTTCCTGGTCGGTTTCGTCGGCAACAGCTTCTCGGTCGGTGTGTCGTGGAACAACGCCTGGTTCACCGACCGCCGCAAGGGCTTCGCGCTGGGCCTGTTCGGCGCCGGCAATGTCGGCGCGTCGGTGACGAAGTTCATCGGCCCGGCGATCATCGCGGCGACGGCAGGGGCGACCTATGGTCTCGGTGTCGTGGGTGGCTGGCGGTTGATCCCGGTCATCTACTCGGTGCTGCTCGTGGTGACGGCGGTGGCGATGCTGGTCGTGACCCCGCGGCCGGACCGGCGGCCCGGGGCGTCCAAGTCGGTGGGGGAGATGCTCACCCCGCTGAAGGACATCCGCGTGTGGCGCTTCTCCCTGTACTACGTGGTGGTGTTCGGCGCCTACGTCGCGCTGTCGGCCTACCTGCCCGCCTACTACGTCGACAACTTCGGCGTCGACCTGGCCACCGCGGGGTTGTTGACGGCCAGCTTCATCTTCCCGGCGTCCCTGCTGCGGCCGTTGGGCGGCTGGGTGAGCGACAAGTGGGGCGCGCGGCGCGCGATGTACGCGACGTTCTTCGTGATGCTGGCGGCGTCGGGGGTGCTGATGATGCCCAACGGGCACATCGTGCTCTACCAGCCGAACGGCACCACGCAGGAGGTCATGCACTACACGCTGGGTCTGCCGCTGTTCGGGGCGTTGGTCTTCGTAATCGGCTGCGCAATGGGCATCGGCAAGGCGGCCGTGTTCAAGCACATCCCGACCTACTTCCCCGACAACGTGGGCTCGGTCGGTGGTCTGGTCGGGATGCTCGGCGGCCTGGGCGGCTTCTTCCTGCCGCCGATGTTCGCCTACGCCAAGGTGATGACGGGCATGGCCAACAGCACCTTCGCGATCCTGTTCGCCTTCACCGCGGTCTCCCTGGTCTGGATGCACTGGACCATTCACCGCATGCTGCACGCCGAGGCGCCCCACCTCGAGGACGCCATCGAGCGCCCTGCCCGTTCCGCCGACACGACCCGTGAGGAGACCCACGTATGAGCACCGACGCCCGATCCGGCAAGGAGTGGCTGACCAGCTGGGACCCCGAGGACGAGGCCACCTGGGACAAGAAGCTGGCCTGGCAGACGCTGTGGATCACGACGTTCACCCTCACCATGTGCTTCGTCGCCTGGTTCCTGCCGAGCGCGATCATCCCGAAGCTGAACGCGATCGGCTATGACTTCACCAAGGAGCAGTTGTACTGGCTCGCCGCGACCCCCGGCCTGTCGGCCGGCCTGTTGCGTCTGGTCTGGATGGTGCTGCCCCCGATCATGGGCACCCGCAAGATGGTGGCGCTGACCACGCTGCTGCTGTTCTTCCCGGTACTGGGCTGGGGCGTCCGGACGATGCTGCCGGGCACCGCTCCCTACTGGGAGCTGCTCGTGCTGGCGTTCCTGGCCGGCATCGGCGGCGGCGCCTTCTCGGGCTTCATGCCGTCGACGTCGTACTTCTTCCCCAAGCGCATGCAGGGTACGGCGCTGGGCCTGCAGGCGGGCATCGGCAACTTCGGGGTGTCGCTGGTGCAGTTGCTCACCCCGTGGATCATCGGCTTCGGCATGTTCTGGTGGATGGGCATCAGCCAGCAGATGAAGGTGCCGGGCAAGCCCGACCAGACCGTGTGGTACCAGGCGGCGTCGTACGTCTGGCTGCCGTTCATCCTGATCGGCGCGTTCCTGGCCTGGCGCTACCTGAAGTCGGTGCCGATCAAGGCGAACATCAAGCAGCAGTTCGACATCTTCTCCAACCAGGACACCTGGTGGATGACGATCCTCTACATCATGACCTTCGGCACCTTCTCGGGGCTGTCGGCCCAGTTCGGCCTGCTGATGAACAACCTCTACGGCGCCGGCAACGCGGCCATCGTGCAGGGGGCCGGGGCGTCGGCGCAGATCCTGGTCGACGGGTACACGGTGCCCGACCCGGTGAAGTATGTGTTCCTCGGCCCCCTCATCGGCGCAGGGGCGCGCGTGCTCTTCGCCCCGTTGACCGACAAGATGGGCGGCGCGATCTGGACGCTGATCTCCGGTCTGGGGCTCGTGGGGTCGATCTGGTGGACGATCGGCGGGCTCACGCCCGACACGACGTCGGCGGCCACGCTGCAGGCCGGGTTCAACCAGTTCCTCTACGGGATGCTGCTGATCTTCCTGTTCTCGGGCATCGGCAACGCCTCGACGTTCAAGCAGATGCCCATGATCTTCGAGAAGCGCCAGGCCGGCGGCGTCATCGGCTGGACGGCCGCGATCGCCGCGTTCGGGCCGTTCCTGTTCGGCGTGGGGTTGACCACGCTCGGCGCGGTGCCGTTCTACTGGATCGGCGTGGTCTGGGCCGTGCTGTGTGTCGCGTTGACCTGGTGGCGCTACGCCCGGCCGGGGGCTCCCAAGAAGAGCTGATCCGCCGAGGGCTTGTGTCGATTCCGCCGAGGGCTTGGGTTCCAGCAACCCAAGCCCTCGGCGTCCGTGCTTGTGGTGGCCTTGTTGGCGTTGTTTGCAGGATGGAGAGGAGCCCTCCCTTGACTTCTAGTCGTAATGACTATAAATTAGAGGTATCAGCAAGGAAGGAGGTGCAACAGATATGAAGCTCAACGACATCGTCGAGATGTGGAACGAGATCTCGGAGGACATGGTCCAGGCCCACCAGCTCTGACCGATCCCCTCGGATCTGAAACCCAAGTCAACCCGTCCGAACAACGACTGCACGGAGAACCATCATGAAGTTCAGCGAGATCGCCCAGATGTGGAACGAGATTTCTGAGGACATGATCCAGGCCCACCAGCTCTGATCATCTTCGGGGATCACTTTCCCCCCGCTCCCTGATCCCGGGTGAGCGAAACGCCAACCCAAGCCTGGCACCACAAAGCGGTGGTGTCGGGCTTGAACCATGTCTGGGGCCGATCAGCCTTGGCCCGCTGGGCGTCCCGCCTCTTCGAGCCCCAGGACGAGCGCCGACTCGGCGCCTCCGTCCGGGCCCTTGAGCGGGCTCGTTGACAGCACGTAGGTGTACCAGCCCGGAGCCAGCGGGACCTCCCCGACGTAGTCGGCGGGCATGAGGTGCGGCTTGCCGCCATCCCTGAAGGTCACCTCCACGCGGGCATACCGGTACAGGTCGCCGGGCACCTCGACGTAGTCGGTCGACTCGCCACGTGCCAGCAGGATCTGCTCGACGGTGGGGCCGGGACTGGTGATGCGCACCGATGTGATCGACTGCCCCGTGTTGTTGAGGAACCGCAGCATCGGCAACGCCGGGGGCGCCTGTTCGGTCGGGCTCAGCGCGTGCAGGGTCAGCGTCTCGCCTGCGCCGCCGTCAATGAGCAG
>CALMPQ010000193.1 GCA_937872005.1 uncultured Propioniciclava sp. | reverse complement strand
CATCTTCGACGAGGTCGCCTCGACCCCCGAGCGCCGCCCCCACGGGCGCAGGGAGAACCCGCTGGAGATGCTGTGGAACTTCCTCATCTCCATGCGCACCGGCCTGTGGATCATCCTCATCCTCGGCCTGCTCACCCTGGCGGGCACGATGATCGTCCAGGCCACGCCCGATGCCCTGAGCGACCCCGAGGTCTACCAGGCGTGGTACGAGGCCGGACCCGTGCAGAAGTACGGCGGCTGGGCGCCGATCCTGTCCGCGCTGGGCTTCTACAACATCTTCAGCACCTGGTACTTCCGGGTGCTGTTCGCGATCCTCGCCATCAGCATCCTGGCCTGCTCGGTGAACCGCGCCCCGCGCCTGTGGCGCACCGCCACCCAGCCCAAGGTCTCCATGCGCGAGGCGTTCTTCACCCACGCACCGCTGCGTGCCGCGTTCGACCTCCCGATGGACGCCGAGGCCGCGGCCCAGCGCGTCCGGGCCGGCCTGAAGAAGGCCCACTTCCGTGGCGTCGACGCCGAGGGTGACGGTGGCCCCGATGTGTACGGCGACAAGTTCCGCTGGGCCCCCTTCGGGACCGTCATCGCGCACCTGAGCTTCATCATCATCCTGCTCGGCTTCGTCGTGTCGGCGTCCATAGGCTTCCGCGACGACCAGTTCGTGGCGCCGGTCGGCGTCCAGGTCGAGGTCGGGCACGACACGGGCATGGCCGTCATCGCGCACTCCTTCCATGACGACTACTACGAGAACGGGACGCCCAAGGACTACGTCTCCGACCTCGAGGTGTTCGTGGACGGGCAGTCGGTCGGTCGCCAGGAGGTCCGCGTCAACGAGCCCCTGATCATCGGCGACGTGTGGTTCCACCAGTCCTTCTTCGGCGTCGGCACCGACATCCTCGTCACCGAGGGCACCAACGAGGTCTTCAAACAGACCGTCGCCATGGCGTGGCGCTCCAACGACGGCACCCGCACCATCGGCCAGTTCACCATCCCGGCCAAGGGCCTGTCGGTGTACGTGGTGCAGGCGGCGTCCGGCAAGGTGCTGCCCGAGCTGCCCGCCGGCTCGATCGCGCTCGAGGTCAGCAAGACCGGCTCGACCACCCCGACCGTGCAGGTGCTCACCCAGGGTGAGTCCGCCGAGATCGAGGGCATGACCTGGGCGTTCGAGCGCAACCGCCAGTACACCGGCGTCACGATCAAGCGCGACCCGGGCTCCAACATCGTGTGGCTGGGCAGCGCCCTGCTGGTCCTCGGCAGCTGCCTCGTCTTCTTCCTCCCGCATCGCCGCGTGTGGGCGCGCGTCCGGCCCAACGCGGACGGCACGAGCCGCGTCATGCTCGCCGCCCCCAACAAGCGCGACCCGGGCATGGAGCCCGTGTTCGCCGAACTCCTCCACCACGTCCAGGGTGACGACGACGCCCGCCCGACAGCTGACACACCCAAGGAGAACTGACATGTTGCTCTACGCCCAGTACGCCGTCATGGCGGCCCTCGCGGCCACCGTGCTGTCGTCCATCGCCTACATCTGGGGCGCCATCCAGGGGCACCAGCTCGTCACCAAGGGTGCCCAGAAGCAGGCCAAGGTCCTGGTCGGCGGCGACCTCGTCGACGACCTCGACGTGCTCGACACCGCGCCCACGTCAGCCCGCGGCGTGTCCGGCCCCCTGCCGGCGACGCTCGCCAAGTACGCCTCCTGGCTGGCCTGGGCGGCCCTCGCGCTGCTGACGGCTGCGCTGGTGATGCGCACGATCGAGACGGGTCGGGGCCCGTTCGTGACGCAGCACGAGTTCGCCGTGTCGATGGCATGGGGCTTCCTGGCGGTCTACCTCTTCTTCGAGTGGAAGTACCGGGCCCGCACCCTGGCGCTGATCGCGCTGCCGATGACGGTCGTCATCCAGCTCTACGCGCTGTCCTGGGACTCCACGGCCGACCCGCTGGTCCCGGCGCTGCAGAACAGCTTCCTGCTGACCCTGCACATCATCGTCGCGATCTTCGCCTACGGCGCCTTCCTGGTGTCGTTCGCAGCCGCCGTGCTCTTCCTCGTCGACGCCTACTTCCCCGGCAAGTTCAGTCACCTGCTGCCGAAGTCCGACGTCCTCGACCGCCTCGGCTACCGCGCCACGGTCATCGGCTACCCGCTCATGACGATGGTCATCGTGCTCGGTGCGGTGTGGGCCGAGATCGCCTGGGGCCGTTACTGGAGCTGGGACCCGAAGGAGACCGCGAGCCTGGTCACCTGGCTCATCTACGGCGGCTATCTGCACGCCCGCGTGGCGCGTGGCTGGGTCGGCAAGGGCGCCGCGTGGCTGCTCGTCATCGCGTTCGCCTCGGTGATCTTCACCTTCTTCGGCAACGCCATCTTCGGCGGCCTGCACTCCTACGGCGTGGTCTGAGCCATGCGCGACCACATCGGCGACGACGACGAGCTGCTGGAGGGGACGGGCCAGCCCGAGGCCCCCAGCCAGGGCGTCGACGTGCTCACGCCCGCGGCGTCCACGGTCAAGGCCCGTGACCCGCGCGAGCGGATCCGCGCCAGCCGTCTGGGCCAGCTCATCGTCCTGCTGGTGACGGCCGGGATCGTGCTGGCCGGCTGGCAGATCGTGCGGCTGCAGGAACAGGCGTCGAACGCCTCCAAGACGGGCGGCTCGACGGTGGTGCGACTCAACGGCACGTCCCGCGTCCCCCCGCCCACCCTGGGTGAGACCGCGACCGACTTCACCTACACGACGTGGGACGGCAAGGAGATCAGCCTGTCCGGGCTCAAGGGCAAGGGCGTCTGGGTGACCTTCGGGGCGACCTGGTGCACGAACTGCCAGGCCGAGATGCCCGACATCGAGGCGGCCCACAAGAAGTGGTCCGACCGGGGCATCGCCGTGCTCGGCATCAACATCCAGGAGGGGCCCGAGGCGGTCAAGTCGTACGCCGAACGGGTCGGCCTGACCATGCCCCTCGGCCTCGACTCCACCAACGAGATCGCCGAGGCCTACGCCGTGGGCGCCATCCCGGCCCACTACTTCATCGACTCCGACGGGATCGTCAAGGACATCCGCATCGGTGGCCTGGCGCCCGACACCATGGACTCCATCCTCAAGGAGCTGGCACCATGACCGACGAGCCCGACCCTCGGGAACCCGACTCCACGGAGACC
>CALMPQ010000192.1 GCA_937872005.1 uncultured Propioniciclava sp. | reverse complement strand
GGGGCGTCCGGGTCGCCGAGGCGTCCGCGCTGGGCTGGGGGGTCCCGGATTCGGCCGGTGTCGGTGACGCAGCCGGGCTCTCGTCGGGCGTCGGGCTCGGGTCGGGCGCCTGCGACGACGCGACCGGGGTCTGCGACGGCGTGTTGGCGGGCGTGGCGGTGTCGGGGTCGTCGACGAGCGCGAACCACACGAACAGCACGGCGATCGCTCCGACGATCACGCCGGCCACGGTGCCGAGCGGCAGGTGCCCGCGCTGGCGCGGCGCCTGGTACTGGGTCGGGTAGGGGGTAGCCATGGGTCTCCTCACACGGCCTTGCTGAGCCAGCCGAAGGTGTCGGCGGCGCGTCCGTACTGGATGTCGAGGACGCCGTTGCGGATCTCGATGGTGCGGGTGAAGTCCTGGCCGCTGGGGCGCCACTCGCCCTGCTTGGACTTGAAGCCCGAGATCGGGGAGATGACCGCCGCGGTACCGCAGCAGAACGCCTCGACGAAGGTGCCGTCCTCGATGCCGTCGAAGACCTCCTGGGCCGAGAGGCGGCGCTCGACCGGGGTCAGGCCCTGCTCGGCGCCGACCTTGAGGATCGAGTCGCGGGTGATCCCGTCGAGGATCGTGCCGCTGAGCGCGGGGGTGACGAGCTCGTTGTCCTTGCTGACGAGGAAGACGTTCATGCCGCCGAGTTCCTCGACACGGTCCTTGCCGGTGGCCTCGATGAACATCACCTGGGTGCAGCCGTGCTCGTAGCCCTCGTACTGCGCGATCAGGCTGGCGGCGTAGTTCCCGCCGCACTTGGCGTTGCCCGTGCCGCCCTGACCGGCGCGCGCCCACTCGTCGGTCACCCAGATGTCGACGCCTTGGACGCCGTTGGCGAAGTACGGCCCCACCGGGGAGGCGATCACGAGGAAGGTGACCTCTTCGGCGGCGCGCACGCCCAGGAACGCCTCGGAGGCGATCATGAACGGCCGGATGTAGAGGGAGTGCTCGCCCTCGGGCTGCGGCACGTAGCGGGCGTCGATCTCCACCAGCTGGCGGACGGCCTCGACGAAGAGGTCTTCGGGGAGGTTCGGCAGCATCATGCGGGCGGCGCTGCGGTTGAAGCGGGCCGCGTTCTGCTCGGGGCGGAAGAGGTGGACGGAGTTGTCGGCGTGGCGGTAGGCCTTCATGCCCTCGAAGATCTCTTGGCCGTAGTGCAGGACGGCGGCGCTCGGGTCGAGGGTGAGCGGGCCGTACGGCTTCACGATCGCGGAGTGCCAGCCCTGCCCCTTGGTCCACGTGATCGACACCATGTGGTCGGTGAAGTACACGCCGAAGCCGGGGTTCTGCAGGAGCTGCTCGACCGCGGAGTCGGATCGCGCGTCCGGGTTGCGCTGGATCTCGAAGGACAAGGGCATGGGCGCCACGATACAACCTCGCCCCTTCCGGTCCCTGAGCTTGTCGAAGGGCTGACCACCCACGCCCCTAGGCTGTGCGTCCATGAGCGAGCAGAGCACCGAGACCAAGCCCACCATCGCCGTCATCGGGGGCGACGGCATCGGCCCCGAGGTCGTGGCCGAGGGGTTGAAGGTGCTGGACGCCGTGGTCGGGCCGAGTGCCTTCGACTACGTGCACTACGACCTGGGCGCCGAGCGCTGGCAGCGGACGGGTGAGGTGCTGCCTCCGTCGGTGCTGGAAGAGCTCGCGCGGGTGGATGCGATCGTGCTGGGTGCCGTGGGTGCGGCGCCGGGGTCGAAGGCGATCCCGTCCGGTTTGTTGGAGCGCGGGTTGCTGCTGAAGCTGCGCTTCGCGTTCGACCACTACGTGAACCTGCGCCCGTCGAAGCTCTACCCGGGCGTGGTGACGCCGCTGTCGGACGCCGTGGTGGCGCGCGGGCCGATCGACTTCGTCGTCGTGCGCGAGGGCACCGAGGGCCTCTACGCGGGCGTGGGCGGCTCGTTGGCCGTTGGCACGCCGAATGAGGTGGCGAACGAGGTGTCGGTGAACACCGCCCGCGGCGTCGAGCGCGTCGTGCGGGACGCCTTCGAGCGGGCCATGCGCCGCCGTCGCAAGGTGACGCTCGTGCACAAGCACAACGTGCTGGTGAATGCCGGCGGCATGTGGAACCGGATCTTCCTGGCCGTGGGCGAGGAATACCCCGAGGTGGAGACCGACTACCTGCACGTCGACGCGACCATGATCATGCTGGTGCAGGACCCCCAACGCTTCGACGTGATCGTGACCGACAACCTGTTCGGCGACATCATCACCGACCTGGCCGGCGCGGGCACCGGCGGCATCGGCCTGGCGGCCTCGGGCAACATCAACCCGTCCGGGGCGTTCCCGTCGATGTTCGAGCCCGTGCACGGGTCGGCACCCGACATCGCCGGGCTCGGTGTGGCTGACCCCACGGCGACCATCTCGTCGATGGCGCTGCTGCTCGACCACCTGGGTCGCTCCGAGGACGCCGCCCGCATCGAGGCAGCGGTGGATGCGGACGTGACCGAGCGTGGGGCGTCCCAGCGTTCGACGACCGAGGTCGGCGACGCCATCGCCGCGCGCGTGTAGCGCCGAGAGCCTGCGTTCCCAGCGCCGACAGCCTGTGTTCCCGGCGCCGAGAGCCTGTGCACCATGACACGGAGGGGATGGGCGGAGGCGCTGCTGGCCGCGGCGGTGCTCGTGGGTGTCCCGGTGGTCATCGCCGTCGCGACCGGAGGATGGGTGATCCCCCACAACGATGCCTGGGCGCATGCCGTCATCGCGCAGACCTGGGCAGAGACCGGGCAGATCGAGCTCGTCGGCTGGAACCGACCCGCCCTGCTGGGTCAGGTGCTGCTCCTGGGCCCGCTGGGCGCGAGCGTCGGCGTCCAACACGTGTTCGTGGCGCTGTGCGGTTTCGTCGCGCTGATCATGACGTACCTGCTGGTGCTCCCGAGGGCCGGCGAGTCGGGGGGCCTGCTGGCGTTGGCCGCGCTCGGGGTGACCCCCGAGTTTGGCCTCTTGACCACGTCGTACATGTCAGACGTCCCGGCACTGGCGGGCATGCTCACCTGCCTGTGGGCCGCCGACAAGGCCATTCGGGACGGGTCGATCGGCTTGTGGTGGCTCGCCGTCGTGGCGGGCGCGTGGGCGGTCACCGTGCGGGAGCAGGCGCTGGTGGCCCCCGTCGCGGCGCTCACCGCCGCGTGGCTGGCGCGGCGTCCCGGTCGGGCGCTCGTGGCCGTGTCCGGCGCCGCGCTCGCTGCAGCGCTCGGAGCGTTCGAGTGGTGGCGGCGCAGTCTTCCCGCTGACGACCCACCGGGGTTCGAGGGGCTCGACGCGCGCTCAGTGGTGACGGTGTCCGTGCAGATATTGATGACGCTCGGGCTGTTCCTGGTTCCTGTGGTGTTGGCGGCAGCACACCCGCACCGGTGGCGTCCGCGCTGGGTCTGGGTCGGGATCGGAGCAGGGGCGGTCACCGTCGCCCTCGCCATTGTGGCCGTCGGACGCCGCGCCCTGCTCGGCAACTACGTCGGGCCCGGCGTGGCCTACCCGGTGGCGTCTGTGGAAGCGCCGGCGCTTGTCCCACCAGGGGTGTGGACCGTGGTCGTGGTGGCGGTCGCAGTGGCCGCCGCGCTTCTGGTGGGCCAGGTGTGGCACGAGAGGCTCCCCCGGGACCCCCTCCTGCTGTGCGCGGGTGCCCTGCTCCTGCTGGGCACGCTGGCCCAGGCGGCCCTCGGGCACCACGTGTTGAGCCGGTACCTGTTGGCCCTCATCCCCATCGGGGCCGGACTCCTCCTGGCGGGCCGGACCGACCTTGCGAAGCGCGTGGCGTGGGCGGTCGCCGGCCTGCTGTTCGCGTGGGGGTGCGCGCTGACCGTGGCCACCCAGTCCTACGACATCGCCCGCTGGGCCGCGGCAGAGAGGCTGGTCGCGGCCGGGGCGCCCGCACGGGACATCGACGCCGGGCTCGAATGGGTGGGCACCCACGCAGCCGAGCCGTTCGACTGGGGGCTGGCTCGGGGCGGCACCGACAGCTGGTACGTGTCGGGTTTCGCCTCCTCCCGCAGCTGCCACATCGTCTCCGGGGGCCCGCTGGCCGGACGCCAACCCGCTGAGGTCGTCACCTTTCCCACCTTCGGCGTGGACGCCCTGCTCGCCTCTCGTCTGTACGTCTATTCGGGCGGCTGCTGAATCCGTTGGCCCAATTGTCGGGATTCCCACATCGGCTCTTGGCGAAGCGCTAGTGTCCGGCTTGGGGAAAGCCATCGTCGATCTTCAATGACTGACTTTGCGGTGGCGCGACCCACCATCCCTCAACGCTGGGAGTCGGAGACATGGCATCGTCGTCCCGTTTGGTCCGCCCGCTCGTTGCTGCCCTGGCGTCGTTCGCCATGGTCCTCACCATGGGTCCCCCAGCGTCGGCTGCGGGCGTCCCGGACAGTTCTGCCGTGCCCTCGGCCACTGGACCCGTGGAACCGACCCCGGAGGCGAGTCCGACCGCCACGCCTCCCCCAGCTGCGACAGCAGGTGTCCCGGCAACTCCGCCTGAGGAAGAAGCCCCCGAAGCACCGGCCCCCACTGCACCTGCCAAGGCAGCAGAGTCCGCCCCCGTCCGAGCCGCCGCGGACGCTGTGCCCCCGATCACTGAGTGCACGGCTGTCCCGTTGGCTGAATGGGGCAAGCCCCTCCCCCTCACCAGCAAGCGCGAGGGCGACACCGACTGCTACACCATCACCACCAGCGGCTACGGCACCTACCTGTTCCGCTACCTCCAGGACAACAACAACTGGTCCGGCTACGGCACCATCTACGACAACACCGGCGCCCAACTCACCACCTTCTCGAGCAACTACTACTACTCCTACGCCACGACCCCCGTGACCTTGAAGGCGGCCCACACCTACCGCATCGTCATGACCGGCGACACCGCAGGAAACCCTCCCGGTTACGCCCTGGGCGTCTACGACCTCACCGGCAGCACCTGCACCCCGGTCGCCTCCACCGCCTTCGACGCACCGGCCATCACCTCCACCCTCGCCACCCGAGGCCAACTCAACTGCCACCAGATCACCGCCAAGGCCGGCGACCACCTGCGCCTGTCCCTCACCCAAACCGGCACCAACGGCCTCGGCGTGCTGTACAACGCCGACGGCGACGAGATCTGCAACGTCACCAGCCTCACCTCAGACTGCACGACGTCCGGCACCAGCCCCTACCGCCTGATCACCCAGGACATCCGCGACGCCACCAACACCCTCACCCTCAACGTCAACAACCTCACCCCCGCCGCCGCCTGCACGGCTGTCCCGTTGGCTGAGTGGGGCAAGCCCCTCCCGCTCACCACCAAACGCGACGGGGACAACGACTGCTTCACCATCACCACCAGCGGCTACGGCACCTACCTGTTCCGCTACATCCAGGACAACAACAACTGGTCCGGCTACGGCACCATCTACGACAACACCGGCGCCCAACTCACCACCTTCTCGAGCAACTACTACTACTCCTACGCCACGACCCCCGTGACCTTGAAGGCGGCCCACACCTACCGCATCGTCATGACCGGCGACACCGCAGGAAACCCTCCCGGTTACGCCCTGGGCGTCTACGACCTCACCGGCAGCACCTGCACCCCGGTCGCCTCCACCGCCTTCGACGCACCGGCCATCACCTCCACCCTCGCCACCCGAGGCCAACTCAACTGCCACCAGATCACCGCCAAGGCCGGCGACCACCTGCGCCTGTCCCTCACCCAAACCGGCACCAACGGCCTCGGCGTGCTGTACAACGCCGACGGCGACGAGATCTGCAACGTCACCAGCCTCACCTCAGACTGCACGACGTCCGGCACCAGCCCCTACCGCCTGATCACCCAGGACATCCGCGACGCCACCAACACCCTCACCCTCAACGTCAACAACCTCACCCCCGCCGCCGCCTGCACGGCTGTCCCGTTGGCTGAGTGGGGCAAGCCCCTCCCGCTCACCACCAAACGCGACGGGGACAACGACTGCTTCACCATCACCACCAGCGGCTACGGCACCTACCTGTTCCGCTACATCCAGGACAACAACAACTGGTCCGGCTACGGCACCATCTACGACAACACCGGCACCCAAGTCACCACCTTCGGGGACAGCTCCAGCTACCACGCGGGGTCGGTCATCACGCTGAAGGCCGGCCACACCTACCGCGTGGTCTTCACCGGGGACCCGCAAGGCTTCCCCTCCGGCTACGCGTTCGGCGCCTACGACGTCAATGGGAGCACGTGTACTGCCTTCCCCTCCACGGCTTGGGGGTCCGCCGGCTCGGTCGCCACGATCGGGAACGGCTTGGCCTGCCGCCAGTTGGATGCCCCACTCGACTCCTACCTGCGGATGGCGGTCTCGGCCCCCGGCAGCAGCGCTGGCGCGATCCTGTTCACCAGCGAGGGCCAGGAGCTCTGCTCGGTCCGCGACAACGACACGAACTGCCACGTCAGCGGGCCAGGTCCGCTTCGGGCCATCACCTGGACGAGTAGCAAGACCGCCGTCGCGACCACGACGCACCTGAACGACTACGCGTCCAACGCCGGTTGTGTCGATGCATCGACCACCATGTCGTTCCTCGAGAACCCGACCGTTGACCGGCTGGGCACCGCGGGAGGGGTGCGCTGCGCCGCCTTGGGCCTGTCGAAGGGTGACGGCGCGATGTTGCAGATGCGCATCGACAATGGCGGTTCAGGCTACTCCGTGGTCGTTGATGCCCAAGGCTCCCACCAATGCTCCGTCGGGTCGGGCGACATGTCCACGTGCCGCCTCTCGGGCGTCGCGCCGTTCCGCGTCCTGTCTATTCCCTACGACGGCTCGGAGAAACTCACCTACCGGCTGGGCGTCCGACGCCTGAACGACGCGATCGGTTGCACCCGCATCGAGTCGGTCGCCATGGGGATCTCCCCCCAGCGCTCGCTGCTCCCGCTCGCCGACTCCACCGCTTGCTACCGGTTCTCGGCTGCGGTGGGCGACGAGATGGACTTCGACGCGGTGAACCCCGACCTGTCAGGCGCGCTCCACCAGGTAACCGTGTACGACCCATCCGGCGCCGAGGTCTGCCGGCCCTACGCTGGACAGGGCAGCAGTCCCGAGTGCACCTTCACCACGACCGGCGACCATCTCGCCGTTGTCCGCCCGGGCAGCGTCCGTGGGAACGCCGTTCTGTCGAGCACCTGCCTCAACCCTGCCTGCGGGGCGGACGCCTTCAGCCTCGCATCGGTTTCCCCCAACCGGGTCGGCGCTGGGGCGCAGGTGACGGTCAAGCTCACGGGCAAGGCCTTCACCATGGGCACGAAGGTGGCGGCCGTTCGCGGCACCACCGTCCGCCACGGCACCGTGAAGGCAGTCGCCGAAGATGCACGCTCCCTCGACGTCACCTTCGACCTTTCCGGCGCCACCGCCGGGGCCTGGGACATTCGCGTCACGTCCGAGAAGGACGAGGTACGCACCTCGCCTGGCGCGCTGACCGTGGAGACAGCCGTCACACCCACCATCTCGACTGACCTGACAACCCTTGGACGATTCGTGGCTGGGCGGCCCCAGACTGTCTCGGTTGCCGTCACGAATCATGGCAACACTGACGCCCTCGGAGTCCCCGTCATCCTCAAGGGATTCCCCACGGGCAGCGTGATCACCCCGAAATTCGGGCTGGTTGACCCCAATGCCCCGACCCGAACAGACCGCGAGTGGGATCCGAAGCGCACCACCTATGAGGCGAACGGACAGCTAGG
>CALMPQ010000191.1 GCA_937872005.1 uncultured Propioniciclava sp. | reverse complement strand
CCATCATGCGGTTCACGACCCAGAACAGCGAGTCGTTGAAGTAGCTGAAGATCATCGCGCCCAGCGCCGCCGCCTGCGCGGCGAGCACTAGGTTGACGTCGGGAATCGTCGCCAGGATCGGCGCCGACAGGGACGCCGACGTGATGATCGCCACCGTGCCCGAGCCCTGCACCAGGCGGACCATGGTCGCGATGAGGAACGGGATCAGGATGGTCGGTAGCGGCAGCCCGGCGACCCACTCGCCGATGTAGGTGCCGACGCCGCTGTCCCGGAGCACGGCGCCCAGGGCGCCACCGGCACCGGTGACGAGCAGGATGATGCCGGCCGTTTCGATGCCCTTCTCCATCGTGGCGATGGTGTCGTGGCGGTTGACCCCGCGGGTGAGGCCGTAGATGGCCAGCAGCACGCCGATGCCCACGGCGATGACCGGGTTGCCGATGAAGGTCGTCGCCGCGACGAACCACTCCGGCACCGCACCCTCGTTGGCGCCGGCGTAGGCCGCGACGCCGGTGTTGAGGAAGATCAGCAGGATCGGGAACACGATCGGCAGCATCGAGATGAAGAACGAGGGCAACTCCTTCTCCCGCTCGTCGGCGAGCGCGTTGAACTCGGCGACGGCATCGGAGACCGACTGGAGGGGCTCGCCGGTGTCGGTGGCGATCATCTGCTCGATGCGCGGGCCCATCGCCCGGGCGTACAGGGTGACGGTGACCAGCGAGGGCAGGGTGAGCACCAGGCCCCAGATGATCATGTCGCCGACCGAGACGCCGTAGATGCCGGCTGCACCCAGCGGGCCGGGGGTCGGCGGCACCGCGTGGTGGGTGAGCACCATGCCACCGGCCAGCGCGATACCGAGGGTCAGCATCGAGCGGTTCGAGCTGCGCGCGAGCGCCTTGACCAGGGGGTTCAGGATGACGAAGGCGCTGTCGACGAAGATCGGGATGGAGATGATGTAGCCGGCGCCGGCCAGGGCCCACTCCTCCTTGCGCTTGCCGAGCCAGCGGATCATCGTGAGCGCGAGCCGCTCGGCCGCGCCGGACGCCTCGAGGATGGCGCCCATCATCACGCCGAACCCGACGACGAGGCCGATGGTCGACAGGGTGGAGCCGAAGCCGGTCGTGATCGACTTGATGGCGGCGTCCGGCGCCATGCCCGCGCTGAGGCCGGCGATGGCGGCCGCGGTGACGAGCGCGATCAGGGCGTGCACCTTGGTGCGGAGCACCAGGAAGATGAGCACCGCGATGGCGATGACGAGGCCGACGATGGCGGTCGGTCCCACCACGGGTGTCTCGAGAAGGGTCAACATGGTGTCTCCTGGTCAGGCCTGGGGCGCGAACTCGTCGCGGTACTGGCGGACGGCGTCGGTGAAGGACGCGTCCCGGACGAAGCCGAGGGCCAGCGGTCGCTCGACGTCGAAGTCACCGGGCCACGAGCAGACGATGTCCATGATCCGGGGGTCCTCGTCGTAGGAGACGAGGGCGTGGGCGTCCGCGCCGCCGACCTCCTTGAGGGCGTCCAGCATGGCGGCGACGGTCACGCTGACGCCGGGCACGTTGATGGTGCGCCACGTGCCGAGCTCGGCGCCGTCGACGAAGAACGCGTGGACGAGGTTGGTGACGGCGGCGTCCGGGGAGGAGAGCCACATGCGGGTGTCCAGGGGCACCGGGCAGACGGACGCCTCGCCGTTCAGCGGCTCGCGGATGATGCCGCTGGCGAACGAGGACGCCGCGGAGTTGGGCTTGCCGGGGCGCACCGAGATCGTCGGCAGGCGCAGGACGCGGCCGTCGACGAAGCCCTTGCGGGAGTACTCGTTGACGAGCAGTTCGCCGATGGCCTTGAACGCGCCGTAGGTCGACTCGGGCATCGACGCGAGGGTCTCGGGGACGGCGTCCGGCATCGGACCGCCGAAGACGGCCAGCGAGCTGGTGAACACGAACCGGGGCACGGTGCCGCCGGCCCGGCAGGCCTCGAGCAGGGCGCGGGTGCCGTCGACGTTGACGCGCATCGCGAGGTCGAAGTCGACCTCGGAACCGCCGCTGAGCACGGCGGCGAGGTGGTAGACGCCGACCGTGTCGGTGCCCACGACCTCGGCGAGCACCTCGGGGTCGCCGATGTCACCGACGTGCGAGGTCACGCGGGGGTCGCCCACCGGGCAGGGTGCGAGGTCGAGGGAGACGATCGTGTCGTAGGCGACGGGGGCGTCGCCCCGGTCGAGGGCCGCCAGGAGTTGGCGGATGACGCGGCTGCCGAGGAACCCGGCGCCGCCGGTGACGATGACCTTCATCGGGCACCTTCCTTTCGAAGGGGTTGGGTCCGGCACAGGGCGTGCCGGGGTCTGGGGAGGGGGTGGGTGGGGCGTCCGTTCAGGTGAGGACGAGGTGGACGGTGGTGCCGGCGGCTGCCAGGGCCTCGCGGGCGGAGACGGAGAGGCCACCGTCGGTGATCAGCGCGTCGATGCGCGACAACGGCACCGATCGGTGGGCCATGACCCGGCCGTACTTGGAGCTGTCGGTGACCAGGTAGGTGCGGCCGGCGTGCTCGACGATGGCGTCCTTGACCACGCGCTTGGCGGTGCTCTGGATGGACGTCCCGCGGGAGTCGAAGGCCGGCGTGGACAGGAACGCCGTGTCGATGTTGAACCGCCCGATCGCCTCGACGACGAAGTCACCCTCGGTGGAGAGGTTGGCCCGGTCCACCTGGCCGGCCGTCAGGTAGAGCTCGCAGCTCGACCGCTCGGCCAGCACCCGGGCGATGACGAGGTCGTTGGTGACGAACACGAGGTCGTCGCGGGAGGCCAACTCCTCGGCCACGGCCAGCGTGGTGGTGCCGGCGTCCAGGAAGACGAGCTCGCCGGGGCCCACGAGCGAAGCCGCGCGGGCGGCGATCGCCTGCTTCTCGGCGGTGTGCAGGCCGGCCTTGACGGCGTGGCTGTCGTCGAGGGCCAGCCGGGAGGGCTGGGTCACCCCGCCCGACACCGAGGCGACGCGCCCCTGCCCCTCGAGCGCGGCGATGTCGCGCCGCACGGTCATGTGCGAGACGCCCAGCAGGTCGACGAGGTCGGGGATGCTCGCGGTGCCCTGCTCGGCGAGGACGCGCAGGATCGTCCGCTGCCGCTCGACGGGGATCACGTCTGGTCCCGGTAGGCGTCCAGCCAGCCCAGCCCGGCGACCGTTTCGCCGGCGGGGTTGTACTCGCACCCCACCCAACCGTCGTAGCCGACGCGGTCGAGCACCGCGAGGGCGTGCGGGTAGTACAGCTCGCCGCGGTCGGGCTCGTTGCGGTCGGGCACCGACGCGAGCTGGACGTGCCCGATGCGGTCGGCGATCCGCTCGGTGAGGTGGGTGATGTCGCCGCCCGTCAGTTGCGCGTGGTACAGGTCGAACTGCAGCTTGACGTTGGGCCGGTCGATCTCGTCGAGCACGTCGAGCACGTGGGCGACGCTGGGCAGGAAGTAGCCGGGCACGTTGTAGGGGTTGAGCGGCTCGAGCACGATGAGGACGCCGTCGGCTGCGGCCTCGTCGGCCGCGTACCGCACGTGCTCGACGTAGCGGGCGCGGTGGTCGGCCGAGTCGGGGTCGGCCAGCCCGGCCATCAGGTGCAGCTTGGGGCAGCCGAGCACGCGGGCGTAGTGCAGCGCCTGGTCGACGGACGCCGTGAACTCGGCCTCGCGCCCGGGCAGCGCGGCGAGGCCCTTCTCGCCGGCGTCCCAGTCGCCGGGGTGGAGATTGAACAGGGCGAGCTGCAGGCCGTGGGCGTCCAGCTTCGCCTTGACCTCCTCGGCCGGGTGGGCGTACGGGAACAGGAACTCGACGGCCTCGAAGCCGGCCGCGGCGGCGGCGCCGAAGCGGTCGAGGAAGTCGACCTCGGTGAACATCATCGACAGGTTGGCGGCGAAGCGGGGCATGGGTGGGTCCTTTCGGGGGTCAGGCCTGGGCGCGGGTGAAGAAGTCGACGTCGCCGAAGTTGCCCGACTTCAGGGCCAACTCGGTGGTGTCGTCGAGCGAGCGCACCCACGGCACGCCCGGGGCGATCTGGGGGCCGACGTGGAAGCCGTCCACACCCAGCGCGGTCGTGACCGAGCCCGAGGTCTCGCCGCCGGCGACGACGAAGCGCCGGACGCCCGCGTCGGCGAGCTCGCGCGCCAGCCAGCCGAAGAGGGACTCGACGGCCTCGGAGACCTCGGCCGCGCCGAAGGCCTCCTGCAAGCGGCGCACCGCGTCGGGTCCGGCGGTGGCGTAGACCATGGGCGCCGGCGAGGCGGGCTGCTCGAGCACCCAGGCGAGCACCTCGGCGCGGTAGCCCTCGGGGTCGGCGACCAGACGCTCGACGTCGACGGTGAGGGACGGGGCCCGGTCGCGGTAGTCGGCGACCTGCTCGTTGGTCCTGACCGAGCACGAGCCCGACAGCACGACCGTGCGGCCCTCGACGGGCCGCCAGGCGGGGCCGTCGTGGCCGGTGGTGCCGGTGAGCGCGCGGGCGACCGCGCCGCCCAGGCCCGAGCCGCCGGTGGTGAGCGCGAGGTCGTCGACGGCCTGGCCGATGGCGGTGAGGTCGGTGTCGGCGACGGTGTCGAGCACGGCGTAGCGGAC
>CALMPQ010000190.1 GCA_937872005.1 uncultured Propioniciclava sp. | reverse complement strand
CTGGAGCGCCCGAAACGCCGCAACGGTTTGGTGGGAGGATCCCGCCATGCGCGTGCACAACTTCTCCGCCGGTCCGGCGATGCTGCCCACCGAGGTCCTCGAACAGGCCCAGGCCGAACTCCTCGACTGGGACGGCTCGGGCATGTCGGTGATGGAGGTCTCCCACCGCGGCAAGGCGTTCGTGGCGCGCGCGGCGCAGGTCGAGGCGTCCCTGCGTGAGGTCATGGGCATCAGCGACGACTACGCCACGCTGTTCCTGCAGGGCGGGGCGCTCGGCCAGTTCGCCGCCATCCCGATGAACCTGAGCGCCCCCGGCGACACCGTCGCTTACCTCAACACCGGCGACTGGTCGAAGAAGGCCATCGCCGAGGCCAGGAAGTACGCAGAAGTCGAGGTCGTCGCCGACACCGCAGCCAGCAACTTCACGACGGTCCCCCAGCCCGGCTCGTACACGGTGCCCGCCGACGCGTCCTACCTCCACTACACGCCGAACGAGACGATCCGCGGCCTGGAGTTCGACCACGTGCCCGCCGCCGACGTGCCCGTGGTGGCCGACCTGAGCTCCACCATCCTGAGCCGCCCCTTCGACGTGGACGCCCACGGCGTCATCTACGCCGGCGCCCAGAAGAACATGGGTCCTTCGGGCCTGGTCGTCGTGATCGTGCGCCGCGACCTGCTCGGTCGCGCGCGCCCCGAGACCCCCACCATCTGGGATTGGCAGGTCCAGGCCGACGCCGACTCCATGATCAACACCCCGCCGACCTTCGGCCTCTACCTGCTCGGCCTGACCCTCGACTGGGTCAAGGCCAACGGCGGACTGCCCGGCATGGCCGCCCGCAACGAGGAGAAGGCCAAGGCCCTCTACGACTTCATCGACGGCTCCGACTTCTACTCCAACCCGGTCGAGCCCGCGTACCGGTCGTGGATGAACGTGCCGTTCCTCATGGTCAACCCCGAGCTCGACAAGCAGTTCGTGGCCGAGGCCGCGGCGTCCGGGCTGACGAGCCTGGCCGGGCACCGCTCGGTGGGCGGCATGCGTGCCTCCATCTACAACGCCATGCCGCTGGCGGGCGTCCAGGCCCTCATCGACTTCATGAAGGAGTTCGAGCGCACCCACGGCTGAGCCGTCGCGCCCCATCGCCATGACCTTCCGCATCCGCACGCTCAACGCCATCAGCCAGGCCGGCCTGTCCCGCCTGCCCGCCGACGCCTTCGACGTCGGCCCCGACGTCGCCGACCCGCACGCCCTGCTCGTCCGCTCGGCGAGCCTGCACGGCGAACCCGTGCCGGCGTCCCTGATGGCCGTGGCCCGCGCCGGGGCCGGGACGAACAACATCCCCGTCGCCGAGATGAGCAAGCGGGGCATCCCGGTGTTCAACACCCCCGGCTCGAACGCGAACGCGGTGAAGGAGCTGGTGGTCGCCGGCATCTTCCTCGCCGCCCGCAACATCGTGGACGCCGCGGCCTTCGCCCACCGCCTCGAGGGTGACCACGACACGATGGAGAAGCTGGTCGAGGCCGGCAAGAAGAACTACGTCGGCTTCGAGTTGCCCGGCCGCACCCTCGGCGTCATCGGCCTGGGCGCCATCGGCGTCGAGGTCGCCAACGTGGCGATCTCGCTCGGCATGAAGGTGCTCGGCTACGACCCGGCCATCACGGTCGAGCACGCCTGGCGCCTCAGCTCCAACGTCGAGCGCGTCATCTCGCTCGACCAGTTGCTGCGCCGCTCCGACATCGTGACGCTGCACATCCCCCTCGTCGAGGGCACCCGCGGCCTGATCGGGACGAACCAGTTCAACGCCATGAAGAACTCGGCGGTGCTGATCAACTTCGCCCGCGGCCCGATCGTCGACGAGTCGGCGCTCATCGACGCACTCGAGACCGGGCAATTGCGCGGCTACGTCTGCGACTTCCCGACGCCGCTGCTCAACAAGCGGCCGAAGGTGGTGACGCTCCCCCACCTCGGGGCGTCCACGCGGGAGGCCGAGGAGAACAGCGCGCTGATGGCGGTCGACCAGCTGCGGGAGTACCTGACCGAGGGCACGATCCGGAATTCGGTGAACTTCCCCAACGCCCAGCTCGCGCGCTCCGCGGGTGCGCAGCGCATCGCCCTGGCCAACGCCAACGTGCCGAACATGGTGGCCCAGATCTCGACGATCGTCGGCGAGGCCGGTCTGAACATCGCCGACCTGCTCAACTCCTCCCGCGGAGAGCTGGCCTACACGCTCGTCGACGTCAACGGCGAGGTGCCGCCGAGCCTGGTGACGCGACTGGGCGCGATCGACGGGGTGCTGTCGGCCCGGTTGGTCTGACCCCTCGATCGCCAGCAGCGATCACGCTATAATTCTGTACATGCCGGCCATCCCTCTCGCGGAAGCACGGGCGCAACTCTCCCGCCTCGTGGACGAGGCTGTGCGCACGCACCAGCGCACCGAGATCACCCGCAACGGCGTCCGCGCCGCGGTGCTGCTCTCGGCTGATGATTACGACGCCATGCTCGAAACCTTGGAGATCCTTTCCGACGCCGACCTGGTCCGCGACCTTCACGAGGCGATGGAGGATCTGGCACAGGGCCACACCCTGACGACCGACGAGGTCCTGGCCAACCTCCCCGCTGCCCGGCGGGGCGAGCGGTGACCTACGAGATCACGTGGTCCCGCGCTGCCAAACGAGCGCTGGAGAAGGACCTTCCCGAGAGCGTGGCCGCAGCGTGCATCGAGTTCATCAGGGGCCCGCTGGCGGAGAATCCCCAGCGCGTCGGCAAGGCACTCCGTGCGCCGTTCGAGGGGCTGCACTCAGCGCGGCGTGGCGAGTTCCGCGTGATCTACCGCATCGAGGAGGAACGAGTCACCGTCTACGTGGCCCAGGTTCGCCATCGGCGCGATGCCTATCGGTGAGACACAACGGCGAATACTACCAGCTGTAGTTAGCCGCCGGCGGCGGGTGCAACCGGACGCGCACCGAGAGCCACAAGACCACTAGGGTGGACCCCAAGTCCGGCGCTCCGACCCGGGGTGTCGGCGGACAGCACACGTAGAGGTAGGTCCGCATGTCGGCTGACTCCGAACAGCTCACCCTGGCTGGCGGCTTCGCCCCGGCCACCGACGCCGCGTGGGAGGCTGAGGTCCTGAAGGTCCTCAACCGCGGGCGTCCCGAAGGCAAGGAACTCACGATCGAGCAAGGGCTCAAGCGCCTGACCTCGACCACCCTGGACGACATCGACGTCGCCCCCCTGTACACCAGCTCCGATGACGACGCAGCGCTCGGGTACCCCGGCGCGATGCCCTTCACCCGCGGTTCGTCGGTGCGCACCGGCGAGGCCGTGGCGTGGGGGGTGCGCCAGTTGCACGAGGACCCCGACGTCCCGGCGACCCGGCAGGCGATCCTCGACGACCTCGAGCGTGGCGCCACCTCGGTGTGGCTGCGCGTCGACCCCGACGCGATCCCGGCCGACCAGCTCGCCACCGTGCTCGCCGACGTGCAGGTCGACCTGGCCGCGGCCCGCGTCTTCTCCCGCACCGACCAGGACGCCGCCGCCGCGGCCCTGCTCGCGGTGCTGAAGGGCGGCGGGGGCGATCTCAGCGCAGCCAAGGGCAACCTCGGCATCGACCCGCTCGCCTTCGCCACGCTCAACGGCACCGCGCCCGACCTGGGCTCCCTCAAGCGCTGGGTCGACGAGGTCGCCGGGCTGCCGGGCGTCACCGCCCTGACCGTCGAGACGCTTCCCGTGCACAAGGCCGGCGCCTCCGACGCCCAGGAGCTCGCCTTCGCGATCGCCACCGGCATCGAGTACCTGCGCGCCCTCGACGAGGCCGGGGTCGCGCCCGCCGACGCGGTGGGCCAGCTCGAGTTCCGCGTCGCGGCGACCGCCGACCAGTTCGCCACGATCGCCAAGCTCCGCGCGCTGCGTCGTCTGTGGGCGCGCGTCACCGAGGAGTGCGGCGTCCCCGAGGTCCTGCGCGGCGCCCGCATCCACGCGGTCACCAGCCCCCGCATGATGGCGAAGGTGGACCCGCACGTGAACATGCTGCGCACCACGATCGCCACCTTCGCCGCCGCCGCCGGTGGCGCGGACGCCGTGACCACCCTCCCCTTCGACCACGCCAACGGGCTGCCGACCTCGTTCAGCCGCCGCATCGCGCGCAACATCCAGGTCGTCGCGGCCGAGGAGAGCCACGTCGGTCGGGTCCAGGACCCGGCGGGCGGCTCGTGGTACGTCGAGTCGCTGACCGAGGACCTCGCGCAGGCCGCGTGGGCGATCGTCCGCGAGCTCGAGGCGGCGGGCGGCATGGCCGCAGCGCTGGCGTCCGGTGACGTCGAGCGCCGCATCGGCGAGGTGAACGCCGCCCGGGCCACGCAGCTGGCCAAGCGTGCGATCGAGCTGACCGGTGTGAGCATGTTCCCGCTGGCCGGCGAGAGGCGCTACGACGCGAAGGCCCGCCCCGAGGCCCCGGCCTACGGCGGCCTGAAGCAGATCCGCGACGCCGAGGTGTTCGAGACCCTGCGCGAGCGCGCGTGGGCCCACGAGGACGCCACCGGCTCGGCCCCCGACGTCCTGCTCGCCTGCCTGGGCGCCCAGCGCGACTTCGGCGGACGCCAGGGCTTCGCCTCCAATGTCCTCCTCGTCGGCGGCATCGACGCCACGCAGAGCCACGGCGGCAGCCCTGAGGAGATCGCGGCCAAGGCGTCCGGCCAGAAGGTGGCCGTCCTGGCCAGCTCGGCCGGCATCTACGCCGAGCAGGCCGTGCCCGTCGCGCAGGCGTTGAAGGACGCCGGCGTCGAGAAGGTCTACCTCGCCGGTCAGCTCGCCGAGGCGGGCGAGGCCCCCGAGGGCCTGTTCGACGGCACCATCGCGATGGGCATGGATGTCGTCGCGTTCCTTGAATCCGTGTTCGAGACCCTGGGAGTGGCCCGATGATCCCCCGCTTCGATTCCGTCGAGCTCGGCGACGCGCGTCCGTCCGACGACGCCGCCGAGGCCTATGCCGCAGCCCTGGCCGCGGCCGGGGCGTCCGACGCCTCGTGGGAGACGCCCGAGCAGCTGGCCGTCAAGCCGCTGTTCGGTGACGCCGACCGCGAGGGGCTGGACTTCCTGGACACGCGCCCCGGCCTGCCGCCGTTCCTGCGCGGCCCGTACTCGACGATGTACGTGAACAAGCCGTGGACGATCCGCCAGTACGCGGGCTTCTCGACCGCCGCCGAGTCCAACGCGTTCTACCGCCGCAACCTGGCCGCCGGCCAGAAGGGCCTCTCGATCGCATTCGACCTGGCGACCCACCGTGGCTACGACTCCGACCACCCGCGCGTGGCCGGCGACGTCGGCATGGCGGGTGTGGCCGTGGACTCGATCCTCGACATGCGCCAGCTGTTCGAGGGCATCCCGCTGGACCAGATGTCGGTGTCGATGACCATGAACGGCGCCGTGCTGCCGATCCTGGCGTTCTACGTGGTGGCGGCCGAGGAGCAGGGCGTGAAGCCCGAGCAGCTCGCCGGGACCATCCAGAACGACATCCTCAAGGAGTTCATGGTCCGCAACACCTACATCTACCCGCCGACCCCGTCGATGCGGATCATCTCCGACATCTTCGCGTTCACCTCGGCGAACATGCCCAAGTTCAACTCGATCTCGATCTCGGGCTACCACATGCAGGAGGCCGGGGCGACGGCCGACATCGAGATGGCCTACACGCTGGCCGACGGTGTCGAGTACATCCGCGCCGGTCAGGCCGTCGGCCTGGACGTCGACAAGTTCGCGCCGCGCCTGAGCTTCTTCTGGGCGATCGGCATGAACTTCTTCACCGAGGTGGCCAAGATGCGCGCCGCACGCATGCTCTGGGCGCGCCTGGTGAAGGACGCCGGCGCCAAGAACGCCAAGTCGATGTCGCTGCGCACGCACAGCCAGACGTCGGGGTGGTCGCTCACCGCGCAGGACGTCTTCAACAACGTGACCCGCACCTGCCTGGAGGCCATGGCCGCCACGCAGGGCCACACGCAGTCCCTGCACACCAACGCGCTCGACGAGGCCATCGCGCTGCCGACCGACTTCTCGGCGCGCATCGCCCGCAACACCCAGCTGTTCATCCAGCAGGAGTCGGGCACGGTCCGTCCGATCGACCCGTGGGGCGGCTCGGCCTACGTCGAGAAGCTGACCGCCGAGCTGGCCGCCAAGGCCTGGGCGCTCATCCAGGAGGTCGAGGAAGCCGGCGGCATGGCGAAGGCCATCGAGGCCGGCATCCCGAAGATGCGCATCGAGGAGGCCGCGGCCCGCACCCAGGCCCGCATCGACTCCGGCCGCCAGCCGGTGATCGGCGTGAACAAGTACCTCGTCGAGGACGAGGAGGCCATCGAGGTGCTCAAGGTCGACAACGCGACCGTGCGCGCCGAGCAGATCGCCAAGCTGCAGCAGCTGCGGGCCGAGCGGGACGAGGCGGCGACGCAGGCCGCTCTCGACAAGCTCACGTGGGCCGCCGCCAACGCCGACCCGACCGACCCCGAGCGCAACCTGCTCAAGCTGGCCATCGACGCCGCGCGCGCCAAGGCCTCGCTGGGTGAGATCTCCGACGCCCTCGAGAAGGAGTTCGGCCGCTACACCGCCCAGATCCGTACGATCAGTGGCGTGTACAGCAAGGAGTCGGGTTCGACCGAAGAGACCGAGGCCACCCGCGCCCTGGTCGAGAAGTTCGAGGAGCTCGAGGGCCGCCGCCCCCGCATCCTCGTCGCCAAGATGGGCCAGGACGGCCATGACCGCGGCCAGAAGGTGATCGCCTCGGCCTTCGCCGACCTCGGCTTCGATGTGGACGTGGGTCCGCTGTTCCAGACGCCGGAGGAGGTCGCCCGTCAGGCGATCGAGGCGGACGTGCACATGGTCGGCGTGTCGTCGCTGGCCGCAGGTCACCTCACCCTGGTTCCGGCGCTGCGCGAGGAGCTCGACAAGATGGGACGCGACGACCTGATGATCGTCGTGGGTGGCGTCATCCCGAGCCAGGACTTCGCCGAGCTGCGCGAGAAGGGCGCTGACGCGATCTTCCCGCCCGGCACGAAGATCCCCGCCTCGGCCCACGAGCTGCTCGGCAAGCTGATCGAGCGGTTGGAGGCCCCGCAGGCATGAGGCAATCACTGGACCCGGCGACCCTGGCTGAACGCGTGGTCGCCGGGTCCCGTGCTCATGTCGCGCGGGCGCTGACCCTCGTCGAGTCAACGCGCCCCGACCACCGCGACCAGGCACGGGAACTCTTGACCATCCTGCGGCCCCACACCGGCAAGGCCGTGCGCGTCGGGCTGTCGGGCGTGCCGGGCGCGGGTAAGTCGACCTTCTGCAACGCCATGGGCGTGCGGCTGATCGAGCGCGGCCACAAGTTGGCGGTACTCGCCGTCGACCCCTCGTCCTCGCGGTCGGGGGGCTCGGTGCTGGGTGACCGCACGCGCATGGCCGACCTGGCGGTGAGCGAGAACGCGTTCATCCGCCCCTCCCCCTCGGGCAACCACCTGGGCGGCGTGGCGCGGGCCACCCGTGAGGGCATGCTCATCATGGAGGCCGCCGGCTACGACACGATCATCGTCGAGACCGTCGGCGTCGGTCAGTCGGAGGTCGCGGTCGCGGGCATGGTCGACACGTTCCTGCTGCTGATGATCGCCCGCACCGGCGATCAGCTGCAGGGCATCAAGCGCGGCATCCTCGAGATGGCCGACGTCATCAGCGTGAACAAGGCCGACGGCGACGGGCTCACCGAGGCCCGCGTGGCCGCGCGCGAGCTCACCATCGCGATGAAGCTCATCCGCTCCGAGTCGGGGGGGCGCCGGACGCCGGTCCTGACCTCGTCCTCGTACACCGGCGACGGCCTCGACGAGGTGTGGGACGCCGTGCTGGCACACCGCGCCTCGCTCGAGGAGTCGGGGTCGCTGGCCGAACGGCGCGCCGAGCAGCAGCGCGACTGGATGTGGGCCTTGGTGCAGGACGACCTGCTCACCGCGCTGCGGCGTTCCCCGTCGGTGAAGGCGCTGGTGCCGGGCCTCGAGGCGTCCGTGGAGTCGGGCGAGTTGAGCGCGGTCGAGGCCTCGGTCGAGATCCTGCACGCGTTCCGGGGCGACTGGGCCTGACCGACAGATTTCGCCCGACATCCGTGGGACCGCGGTCCTACTGGTGTCGGTCGAATTCTGTCGGTCAGCGTTCGTAGACCCGCCAGGTCGCGCTCGGCTTGGCGGGTTTGCCGCACGAGTCGGGCAGGTCCTCACCTGTGACCGGCTCAACAGCGAGTTCCCAGACGCGCCCGTCGGCGTGCTGAACGGTCACGGTCGCACCGTCGTCGCCGACCACCACGAGTGCCACCGGGTCGGTCTCGCCCTCGTGCGCGCGCACCCACGACACCGCGGCCTGCTGCCGCGGCGCGAGGTGGCTCACCCCGCGATCGTGGGTCTCGTTGAGCGTCCCCACCGCGAACCGGCCGGACGCCGCGGCGTCCAGCACCTGCCGGGCCAGGTCGAGGTCGAGCCGGCCGACCACCTGACCCAGCGGCAGCACCACGCCGGTCGGGGCGAAGCGGTGGCCGCCGGTGTGGGAGCACTCCCAGACCTCGAGTCCCGACGCGGCGAGCTCGGTCGCGATCGGACGCCCACGCAGGGCGCAGCAGCGGTCGCGCTTGGCGTTGGTGCAGACCAGCAGAACCGGCGCGGACAGCACAAACCCTTCGAGGTCCGGGACTTCCGTTCCGGCCAACACGTCCCACGGCAGGTCGAGCAGCGTGGCTGGGTCGTCGAGGTCGCCCGAGAGCAGCCACGGCGTCCCGGCGAGGCCGCCGGCGATGAACACCCGGCGGCGGCGCACCTCGTGGGTGTCGGCGTGCGCCCCCGGCCCCCGGATCAGCAGCACCCGGCCGCCCGCCTCGGTCGCCGCGCCCTGCAACGCCGCCCCGAGCGCAGGGTCGAGGTGCGACTCCGTGAGCGCCTCGCGACCCCAGGGGCCGGGCTGCTCGAGGGCAACCCAGAACGCGGCTCGGGCGGCGGTCCCCCACGCCGAGAGCCCGTCCCACGCGGTGGAGCACTCCATCAGCGCGGCATCCGGCGCCAGATCGCGCGCGGGACGAACGGCGCCACCGAGAACATCACCCGTAGTTGCCATGGGATCCACAGTACGCCGCCACCCCCGGACCGCAGCCGGTCCACCACGGCGGAAGCGACCTGGTCGGGCGTCGTCGAGAAGGGCGCGGGCTTCATGCCGCGGGTCATCCGGCCGATGACGAAGCCGGGCCGCGCGACCACGAGGTCGACGCCCGAGCCGTGCAGCGCGTCGGCGAGGCCCGAGGCGAAGCCGTCCAACCCGGCCTTGGCCGACCCATAGACATAGTTCGGCCGGCGCACGCGCACGCCCGCCACCGAGGAGAAGGCCACGATCTGCCCCGTCCCGCGGGGACGCATCACGTCGGCCAGCACCGTCAGCAGCGACGCCTGCGCGACGAAGTCGGTGTGCAGGATGCGGGCCACCTCGCCCTCGTCACGCTCGGCCAGCTCCTGGTCACCGAGGATCCCGAACGCCAGGATGGCCGTCCCGATCGGCCCGAACCGCTGCTCGATGTCGGCGACAACGCCCCGGTGCGACGCCACGTCGTCGGCGTCGAACGCCACCACGTGGGCACCGGGCAGGGCGGCGTCCAACGGCTCGCGCTGGGCCAGCACCACCGCGGACGCCTCACCCGACAGTCGGCGCCCGATGGCCAGGCCGATCTCCGAGCGGCCACCGAAGACGACGACGCTCACAGGGCCGCGCGCAGCGCCCGCAGGCGGGCCAGAGACGACTCGCGGCCCAGGATGACCATCGACTCGAACAGCGGCGGCGACACCCGCGATCCGGTCACGCCCACGCGCACCGGTCCGAATGCGAACTTCGGCTTGATGCCCAGGTCGTCGACCAGCCGGGCGCGCAGGGCAGCTTGGATCGACGCGTCGTCCCAGGTCGGCAGCTCCTCGAGGACGGACAGTGAGGCGTCCACGATGTCAGCGGCGTTGTCGGGCAGCGCGTCGACCGACGCCTGATCGAGTTCCAGCGAGGCGTCGGGCGTGAACAGGAACTGCACCTTCTCCAACGCCTCCGACAGCAGCACGAGGCGCTCCTGGATGAGCGGCGTGGCGGCCCGCAGCCGCTCGACGTCGGCCTCCGACGGCGAAGCCCACACCCCGGTGTATGAGAGGTGCTCGACGATCCGGTCCGCCAACGCCTCAGGGGACAACGCACGGATGTAGTGACCGTTCAGCCAGTTCAGCTTGTCGACGTCGAAGACCGGACCCACCGTGTTGACCTTGGCCCACTCGAAGGCGTCGACGAACTCCTCGAACGACTGCACCTCCGACTCGTCGTCGCCGGCATACCCCAGCAGCTGCAGGAAGTTGCGCAGCGCCTCGGGCAAGTAGCCCTGCTCGCGGAACCACTCCAGCCGCGCAGCCGGATTCTTGCGCTTGCTGATCTTGGACTTGTCGGTGTTGCGCAGCAGCGGCATGTGGGCGAAGGCGGGGACGTCCCAGCCGAGCCAGCGGTAGAGCAGGATGTGCTTGGGCGTGGAGCTGATCCACTCCTCGCCGCGCACCACGTGGGTGATGCCCATCAGGTGGTCGTCGACCACGACGGCCAGGTGGTAGGTCGGGAACCCGTCGGTCTTGAGGATCACCTGGTCGTCGGGCACCGGCGCTGCCACCGGCCCACGCACGAGGTCGTCGAACGTCGTCGGGGCGTCGTCGGGGATCAGCATCCGCACCACGGGCGTCTCGGTGAAGCCGGGCAGGGCCGCGCGCTCCTCGCGCGTCTTGCCCAGGCACAGCCGGTCATACCCCGTGTTCGCCTGCTTGGACGCCTGCTGCTCGGCCCGCATCTCCACCAGCCGCTCCGTGGAGCACCAGCACTCGTAGGCGTGCCCGTCGGCGATGAGCTGGTCGACGAACGGCCGGTACGTGTCGAGCCGCTCCGACTGCCGGTACGGGGCGTAGGGCCCGCCGACATCAGGCCCCTCCGACCAGTCGAGGCCGAGCCAGCGCAGGGTGTCGAAGATCTGCTGCTCCGAGCTGCCGACGTACCGGGCACGGTCGGTGTCCTCGATGCGGAGCACGAACGCCCCGCCGGTCTTGCGCGCCCAGGCGAGGTTGAACAGCGACATGTAGGCCGTCCCGACGTGCGGATCCCCTGTCGGCGACGGCGCCACGCGCAACCGCGCGGGTGAAAGCGAAACATCAGTCATGGTGCCGCCCAGACTATCGTTTCCGCCGTGACCGATCGCCTGCCGCCCCTCCCCCTGCCCGACCTCACCGGACGCACCGCCCTCGTCACCGGCGGCACCGCCGGCATCGGCCTCGAGACCTGCATCGGGCTGGCCCGGGCGGGCGCCCACGTCGTGCTCACCACCCGCGCCCCCCAGCGGGGTCTGGACGCCGCGAGTGCGGTCCGGGCGGGGCTCGGCACGGGGTCGGGATCGGTCGACGTCGTCTCGTTGGACACGGCCTCGTTCGCATCGGTCGACGCCCTGGTCTACTCATGGGGCGCCCGGCCGCTCGACTTCCTGGTGCTCAACGCCGGACGCAACGGCGGCCGCACCCGCGTCGAAACCGAAGACGGCCACGAGCGCACGATGGCCACCAACGCCCTGGGCCACCTCCGCCTCGCCCACGGCCTGCTCCCCGCGCTCCGCTCGGCATCGGGGCGCGTCGTCACCGTCGGCTCGCTGATGGCCAACCGGGCCGAGCCCACGGCGTCCGACCTCTGCTCGGAGGCGAACTGGACGCCCTCGCGCGCCTACGCGCGCAGCAAGTTCGCCTGCCTGGTGATCGCACAGGAACTGCCGAGCCGCTCCGGGGTGGCGGCACTCGCAGCACACCCGGGCTGGACGTTCACGAAGATCCTCGGCCACGGGGCGTTCATGCGCATCGGGACCGTCGCGGGCGGGTGGGGACGCTTCGGGCAGTCCCCCGCCGACGGCGCCCAACCGATCCTCGCGGCGGCGGTCGGCCTGCCGGTGGCCGACCGCACCGGG
>CALMPQ010000189.1 GCA_937872005.1 uncultured Propioniciclava sp. | reverse complement strand
GAGGGGCGCGTTGAGGCCCCCGACAATCCGCCACACATGACAACGCGTGCGCCGGTTGGAACCGGTGCACGCGTTGTCAGGTGTGGCGAATGTGGGCGGGAGCCCACGGTGCGAGTTGACCTACCAGACCCGGATGCGCTTGCCGCCCATCGGGACCAGGTTCAGGATCAGGCCGATCACGATCAGGACGATGCCGATGGTGGTCAACGGGAGACCCGTGTTCACCAGCAGGCCGATGATCAGCAGGATGATTCCGAGGGTAACCATGTGCTTCCCCTTCCGTCGTTGCTAGCCAGAACGGATTGTTCCGTTATCGACGATGGCACGACAGGATTCACCGGCGCTACACCCTGAAGGGTGAAATTGACCCAATCACTCGGGGAGGACGCCCAGGAATGCGAGCCAGTCCCGGGCTTCGGAGGCCGAGACCCACCGGTGCGCCATCAACCCCGCCCGCTCGGCGCCCTCGATGTTGACCTGCGTGTCGTCGAAGAACGCGACCTGCCGGGGCTCGAGCTCGAGCACCTCCACGACCCGGGCGAATGCGACGCGGTCGGGCTTGCCCACCCCCATGGACGCCGACACGAACCAGTGGTCGACCTCGTCGGCGAAGTCGGCGTCGACCAGCCCGACGTCGAGGTTGAAGGGCGCGTTCGACAACACCGCGAGCGTCACCCCGGCCTGCCGCAGGTCCGCCAGCAGCCGGCGCGGGGCCGGGTCGAGGCAGAGCCAGAGGTCGGCGTCCAGTTTGGCGAGCTGCTGGATGGTCTCGACCGCAGCCGGCTTGCCCAGCCCGGTCAGGATCGGCCCCCAGTACTCGGCGTCGGACGCCCCGGCGTCGTACGCCGGCCGCCCCGCCCAGTAGAACGCGGCGAAGGCATCCTCGGGGACGCCGAGGAGCCGGGCGGGTTCGGTGGTGACGCCTTCACCGGACGCGAGTACCCCACCCAGGTCGAAGACGACGGCGCGGATCATGCCTTCACGGTAGTGGCCTGCTCGGCCAGGAGCGCACTCAGCCGCTCGTGCGCAGCGGTGGCGCGCTCGACGTGGCCACTTGCGAGCCAGCCGTCGCGGGCCTCGAAGCTGTTCGACAGCGACTCGGTGACGACGCGGGTGCGTCCGTCGTGCAGGTCGATGAAGGTGAGGATCTCGAGGGTGACCTCCTCGGGGCGGTCCTCCCAGGACACCGTCCGGACGATGCGCTCGGGGCCGACCTCGTGGAACGACCCGTACCGCAGCCGGCCGTGGTCGGTGATGCGCCAGGCGCCCCCGGTCCGGGCGTCCCAGCGGTGGATGACGAACTGGTCGGCGTCCGGGCCGGCCCACTGCTCCAGCAGCGAAGCGTCGGTGTGGGCCCTGACCACCGCCGCGGGCGGGGCGTCGAAGACCCGCCGGATTCGGGCGATGGGCAGTTCGGGGTCGGGCAGCACGGTCGTGTGGTTGACGATCTCGGTGTGGTGCATGGCAACCTCCCGCCTGTTTTTCCACTCCTTAGTGGATAAAACAGACTACGCCGGTCCACCCCCAAGTCAAGGGGTCACGGGGGCGGTCGTGGGGGCCGCGGCGTAGGCGTCCGACAGCGTGCGATAGGGGCGCGACAGCAGGGCGACGACCGTGAGCAGCAGCATGACGATGCCGGCGAGCAGGAAGACCAGGGCGATGCCGCGGGCGTCCCCGTCACCGAGGAGCCAGCCCCATGTCGACTGCCCCTCGGGCGTCTCCATGTAGGGGATCAGCCAGAACTGCGCGAGCGGCCCGATCAGGAACGAACTCACCGGGGCGGCGGCGAGCTCGACGCTGGTGGCGAAGCCGAAGACGCGTCCCTGCTTCTCGAGCGGCACGACGCGCTGCAGCACGGTCTGCTCGGCGGCCTCGGCGAACGGGATCAACGCCATGTAGATGAGCATCCCGGTCCCGAGCAACCACACCGACTCGCGGATCGCGAACAACCCGCCGACCAGCGCCACGCCCACGTTCACCAGCAGCAGCGTGCGCAGCGGCCTGGGCCCCAGACCCGACTTGCTGATGATCGCCCCGCCGATGAGGAAGCCGAAGCCGACGACGCCGTAGAGGATGCCCCAGGCCTCCACCGACAGCAGCGACAGTCCGTAGGGGTCGAGCAGCGCCATGAACACCCCGCCGACCAGGTTGTTGAACGTCGAGAACAGGATCAGCCAGATCAGCCCGGGCACGGCGCGGATCGCCAGCCAGGCGCCCGAGAAGTCGACCGGCTTGGGGGCGCCCTCGGCGTGCACGATCTCGGGCTCAGGGATCGCGACGGTCACCATGTGCGCCAGCGACAACACGGTCAGCGCCAGCGAGATCATCAGCGTCGTCGTCATACCGAGCTGGCCGATCGCCAGGCCCGCGATGACCGAGGTCACCATGAAGCTGAGCCCCAGCACCATGCCGACCAGGCCGTTGGCCTTGTCGCGCTCCTCGGCGGGGATCAGGATGGTCACCACGGTCGACAGGGCGATGCCGCGGGCGGATTCCATGATGCCGCCGGCGAGCAGCAGGGCGGTGAACCCCAGGAACGGCAGCGAGCCGATGTTCAGCAGCTCGGCGCGGGGGGTCAGGAAGTAGATGCCGACCGCCAGCCCGTACATCACGGCGGTCATCGCCTGGGCGACGACCATGACCTTCTTCTTGCGGGTGCGGTCGATCCACGACCCGAAGGGGACGCCGAACACCGCCATGCCCAGCATGTACGCCCCACCGAGGATGGCGGTGACCATCACGTTGCGGGTCTCGAGGTACATCCAGAAGATCGTGGCGAACCACAGGAAGCTGGTCGTGATGTTCGCGATGAACGTGTTGACCAGCACGGCGATGAAGCTGCGCTGCCGGTCGGTCTGGGCGTCCATGGTTCTCCTCGGGTTCGGCGCGATGAGCCTAAGCGCCGACGCGGACAGATTCGATCCGGGTTGCCACAGGGTTGGCGCGGAGTCTTCTAACCTACGGTTGCGTAACCTATGATCTCCGGGTGACCACGACTGAGAACCCGGACGCGTCCGAGACAGTGGTGACTCCCGGCGGGACGACCATCGTCCGCAGCGAGGAGTTCATCCAGCTGCTCACGCCCGAGGGGGAGCGGGTGGAGGGCGAGTCGTTCTCCTATGCCCACGACGACGCCACCATCGCCGCCGCCCTGCGGCACATGATCCTCGGCCGCCGGTTCGACACCGAGGCCACCGCGCTGCAACGCAAGGGCCAACTCGGGCTCTGGCCGCCCTCGCTCGGTCAGGAGGCCGCCCAGGTCGGCTCGGGCGCCGCGGTGCGCGACCTCGACGAGGTGTTCCCCAGCTATCGCGAGCACTCGCTCGCCCTCATGCGCGGCGTCGACCCGCTCGACATGCTGAAGACGTTCCGCGGCACGTCGATGGTCGACTGGGATTCGCGCGCCACCCGCTTCCACCTCTACTCCTTCGTGATCGGCACCCAGGCCCTGCACGCCACCGGCTACGCGATGGGCCTCCAGCGCGACGGTCTCGTCGGCAACGACGACCCGGACGCCAACGGTGCGGTCCTCGTCTACTTCGGTGACGGGGCCACCAGCCAGGGCGACGTCAACGAGGCGCTGGTCTTCGCGGCCAGCTACCAGGCGCCGGTCGTGTTCTTCGTGCAGAACAACCAGTGGGCGATCAGCGAGCCCATCGAGCTGCAGTCCCGAATCCCGCTCTACCGCCGGGCAGTGGGTTTCGGCATCCCGAGCCTGCGGGTCGACGGCAACGACGTGCTCGCCGTGCAGGCCGTCACCGAGTGGGCGCTCGACCGCGCCCGCCGCGGCGAGGGCCCCACCTTCATCGAGGCGTTCACCTACCGCATGGGCGCGCACACGACCTCCGACGACCCCACCAAGTACCGCCGCCGCGAGGAGGAGGCCGTCTGGCGCACCAAGGACCCCATCGAGCGCGTGCGCACCCACCTCCTCGCCACCGGCGCCATCGACCAGGCGTGGCTCGACCAGGTGGACGCCGAAGCCGACGCCCTCGGCGTCCGGATCAGGGAAGGGGTGGGGCAGCTGCCCGAACCCCGCCTGGAGGACTTCTGGGCTCTCACCTATGCGAAACTGCCGCCCGCGCTGGCCGAGCAGCGGGACGCCTACCTGGCCTACGAGGCCAGCTTCGAGGAGGCGTGATGACCCAGACCATGACCATGGCCAAGGCGCTCAACGCCGGGCTGCGCCGCGCGCTGGAGGCCGACCCCAAGGTGCTGCTCGCGGGGGAGGACATCGGGAAGCTGGGCGGGGTGTTCCGCATCACGGAGCACCTGCAGCGCGACTTCGGCGAGGACCGCGTCGTCGACTCTCCCCTGGCCGAGTCGGGCATCGTCGGCACGTCCCTGGGGTTGGCGCTGCGGGGGTACCGGCCGGTGGTGGAGATCCAGTTCGACGGGTTCGTGTGGCCGGCCTTCGACCAGATCGTGTCGCAGGTGTCGCGCATGCGGTTCCGGTCGTTGGGGCGGTTGAGCGTGCCGATGGTGATCCGCATCCCCTACGGCGGCGCGATCGGCGCGATCGAGCACCACTCGGAGTCGCCCGAGGCGTACTTCGCGCACACGCCGGGGCTGGTGGTCGTGAGCCCGTCGACGCCGTTGGATGCGTACTGGATGATCCAGCAGGCGATCGCATCGGATGACCCCGTGATCTTCCTCGAACCCAAGCGCCGCTACCACGAGAAGGGCGAGGTCGACCTGTCGGAGCCGCCCCTGGCCATGGACGCCGCCCGCGTCGTGCTGCAGGGCACCGATGCGACCATCCTGACCTACGGGCCGATGGTGAAGACGTGTGTGGAGGCGGCGCTGGCGGCGTCGGGGGAGGGGCGGTCGATCGAGGTCGTCGACCTGCGTTCGCTCTCGCCGCTGGACGACGCCACCATTCGCGCGTCGGTCGAGAAGACCGGGCGGGCGATCGTGGTGCACGAGGCCGTCCGGACGGGCGGGCTCGGCGCCGAGGTCGCCGCGCGGCTGCAGGAGTGGTGCTTCTACTCTCTCGAAGCGCCCGTGCTGCGCGTCACCGCCTACGACATGCCCTACCCGCCCAGCCGGGTCGAGAAGAACTACCTGCCCGACCTCGACCGCATCCTCGATGCCGTCGACCGATCGATGGCCCACTAGGAGGACCATGTTCGAGATGAAGCTGCCCGACCCGGGCGAGGGCCTGCTCGAGGCCGAGATCGTGACCTGGCTCGTCGCGCCGGGCGACACCGTCGAGGTCAACCAGATCGTCGTCGAGGTCGAGACCGCCAAGTCGGTCGTCGAACTGCCCGCCGCCGTCGCCGGTGTCGTGGGTGAGTTGTTCTGCGCCGAGGGTGATGTCGTGCCCGTCGGGTCGGTGATCATGACGATTGATGACGGATCTGGTTCAGGGTCGGGGGCAAAAGTCCGGTATTCCGGAGATTCTCAAGCAGATGGGGCCGAAATCGATGCAGAACCCCGGGATACCGGAGTTATGCCATCGGGGGACCCGGCCGCTGAGAGCTCGGGCAGCGGGTCGGTGCTGGTCGGGTACGGGACCTCGGACGCACCCGTGGCCCGGCGCGCGCGGAAGGGTGGGGTGGCGGCGTCCGCACCGCAGACCGACCAGGTGCACGACAGCTACGGGCTCGAGGACACCCCCGGCCACCGCACCGA
>CALMPQ010000188.1 GCA_937872005.1 uncultured Propioniciclava sp. | reverse complement strand
ATGAAGCGACGGCTCCTGGTCCCGTATCCCTGGACATCGACCGCCGACTCCTCACGGCCGAAGGCGTCGACCTCCTCGAGAAGTACTCCCAAGCCCGCGGCCAGGAACCCGGTTCCACCGTCCTTCCAAGCCAGACCGTCCGGACCGTGCAGGGAACCACCGTGCGGTTCCGGACGGGGATCCCATCCCGTGCCTCTCGGGGTCACGACTCAGCGCGTCTGCGCAGCGTCGACTTCGCCCGCGACGGCGTCGGCTCGGCCAGCATCGGTCTTACGTGCAGGACGCCGACAGCCAGGCAGCGTTGCTGAAATACGCCATCGACCGAAGCCGCGTCCGCGGCGACACACGTGTGCGCGCTCCGCAGCACGCAGGTCGCCTGCGCGGGTGAGGAGACGGCCGAGGTGGTCTAGGTGGTCGAGGGCAGCGGACCGGTCCCGGTCGCCACCGACCCTCGCCTCGCCCAGGCGACCGCCGCCGGAACCATCATGGCCACGCGGTTCAGCTTCGACGGCTGCACGGGCGTGGCCAAGGACACCACGGCACCGGTCGACGTCTCGCTATCCCTGAGCGCGACCGCTGCGGTGGTCCGGAGCGTCGACACGCGCTTCCAGGTCAGGCCGGGCGAGGGCGTCACGCGGGACCGCCTCTCCTACCAGGCCCGACCTACCAGCGGCATCGCGGAGGTTGGAGACATCAAGGGCCCGGTGGACCTCGCAGCCACCTGACTTGCACACCTCGTGACTGAATTCACGGGGTTGGTGATCATCGGTGCTTGTCAGCGGGTTTTGGTTGGCTCGGTGGGGGCACTAAGGAAAGGGTAGGATCGGCTGGGTGAGCCCGTTCCTGCGGAAGGTGAAGACCGCCTCGGGGGCGACGGCTGTGCAGATCGTGGAGAAGAAGCACGGGGTCCGCACGATCTTGGAGCACTTGGGCTCGGCGCACGATGAGGCCGAGTTGGCGGCGTTGATGCAGGTCGGTCAAGAGAAGCTTCACGTCAACCAACCCCTGCTGGACTTACCGACCCGGGGTGGGGTGCAAGCCGGGGCGGCGGTGATCGAGGCGAAGCAGTCGAAGCTGCTCGTGGACGTGATCCGGGCCGCTTGGCGGCGGCTCGGTTTCGACGTGATCGAAGATGAGGCGTTCTTCCAGCTGGTGTTGGCGCGGCTGGTGGAGCCGACCTCGAAGCTGGACAGCATCCGGGTGATCGAAGACCTCGGACTGCGCGCCCCGCACCGCAACACGTTCACCAAGGCGTTGCGACGGTGCGCTGACAAGGAGTACCGCGACCGGATCGCTCACGCGTGCTTCCAACACGTGTGGACCGACCAGGGCGGGGACCTCTCCCTACTCATGTACGACGTGACCACGCTGTACTTCGAGACCGACACCGAAGACAGTCTGCGCAAGGTCGGATTCAGCAAGGAACGCCGCGTCGACCCGCAGATCGTGGTCGGCCTGCTCGTGGACCGCACCGGCTTCCCGCTCGAGATCGCCTGCTTCGAGGGAAACAAGGCCGAGACCCAGACGATCATCCCGATCATCAAGGCGTTCCAAGCACGCCATGGTGTCGCCGACATGGTCGTCGTCGCCGATGCCGGCATGTTGTCCACGACGAACTTGGAAGCCATCGACGCCGCGGGCTTGCGGTTCATCGTCGGCTCCCGCGTCACCCGCGCCCCGCATGACCTGGCCAAGTACTTCCACTGGCACGGCAACGCGTTCACTGACGGCCAGGTCATCGACACCATCACGCTGCGCCGCCAGAAGGCTGATCCCGACCAGTTGAAGACCCGCGCCGAACCCGTCTGGGACCCCGCAGCTCATCCGGCCGCGTGGCGGGCGGTCTGGGCCTACTCGCACAAGCGGGCCGCGCGGGACCGCAAGACGCTGGCCGCGCAACGCGACCGGGCGGTCGCGATCGTGGACGGGGACCGGCCGGCGAAGAAGGCCCGGTTCGTGAAGACCACCGGGCAGAGCGCCACCCTCGATGACGTGTCGCTGCAGCGCGCCGCCGATCTGGTGGGGTTGAAGGGCTACGTCACCAACATCACCAGCACAGTGATGCCCGCCGGAGAGGTCATCACCAGTTACCACGACCTGTGGCAGGTCGAGCAATCGTTCCGGATGAGCAAGAGCGACTTGGCTGCCCGGCCGATCTACCACTACCTCCGGGACTCGATCGAGGCGCACCTGACCATCGTGTTCACCGCCCTGGCGATCGCTCGGGACCTGCAGGTCCGCACCGGCTGGAGCATCAAAAGGATCGTCCGCGCGCTACGCCCCCTGCAACACGTCACCATCACTCTGGCCGGCCGACAACTCCAAGCCGAGCCCATGACCCCCGACGACGTAGCCCACATGCTCGACCGCGCAGGTCACTAAAAGTGTGCAAGTCAGGGCTGAGGTCGCCGAGGTGCCGTTCACGGCGTTCACCTCTTACCCCCAGACCGAGCAGGTCACTGCCCGCCTGATCGTCCGCCGCGTGACACGCCTCAACCCGCACACCGCCAAGACCCAGGGTGAACTGTTGCCCGGCTACCGGTTCCACCCCATCTTCACGAACACGACCCTGGAGATGGT
>CALMPQ010000187.1 GCA_937872005.1 uncultured Propioniciclava sp. | reverse complement strand
GTGCCCGCCGAAGCCGAACGAGTTGTTCAGCGCGGCGAGGTCACCCTCGGGCAACGGGCGGGCCTCGTTGGCGGCGATGTCGATGGACAGGCCGTCCTCGGGGTCGTGCAGGTTGATGGTCGGCGGCACGATCCGCTCCTTGAGGGCGAGCATCGTGGCGACGGTCTCCAGGGCACCGGCGGCACCCAGCAGGTGACCGGTCATCGACTTGGTCGAGGTGACGACGACGCGGTCGGCGGCGTCCCCCAGCGCACGGCGGATCGAGCCGGCCTCGGTCATGTCGCCCTGCGGGGTCGAGGTGCCGTGCGCGTTGACATGCACGATGTCGGACGCCGCCAAGTTGCTCTCGCGCAGCGCCTTGCCCATGGCCGAACCCTGACCGGTGCCGGTGGGATCGGGCTGGACGATGTCGTGGTTGTCGTCGGACACCCCGGCGCCCGCGATGGTGCCGTAAATCTTCGCGCCGCGCGCCTGCGCGTGCTCGAGCGACTCGATGACGAGGACGGCCGAGCCCTCGGACAGCACGAACCCGTCGCGACCCTTGTCCCAGGGGCGGGACGCCGTCTTCGGGTCGTCGTTGCGCTTGGAGAGCGCCTGCATCTGGGCGAACGCCGCGATGGGCAGCGGGTGGATCGTGGCCTCGGTGCCGCCGGTGACGATGATGTCGGCGCGGCCCAGGCGGATCTGGTCGACGGCCAGGGCGATCGCCTCGTTCGACGACGCGCAGGCCGACACCGGCGCGTGCACCGCCGCGGCGGCGTTCACCATCAGGCCGACGTTGGCGGCCGAGGCGTTCGCCATCAGCATCGGGATGGTGAAGGGGGAGACGCGGCGAGGGCCCTTGTCGCGGTAGGCGTCCCAGTTGTTCAGCAGGGTGTGCAGGCCGCCGATGCCGGTGCCCAGGCACACGGCGAGGCGGAAGGGGTCGATCGTGTTGTCGTCGCCCAGGGCCAGACCGGCATCGAGCCAGGCCTCCTCGGCGGCGATGAGGGCGAGCTGGGTGTTGCGGTCGAGGCGGCGGGCCTTGACGCGGTCGATCTTCTCGCTGGGGTCGACCTTCACGTAGCCGGCGATCTTCACGGCGAGGTCGTCGGCCCAGTCCTCGGGAATCTCCACCACGCCGGACTCGCCGGCCAGCATGGCCTGCCAGGTGCTGGCGAGGTCGCCGCCCAACGGAGTGGTGGCGCCCATGCCCGTGATGACGATTTCTTTCATCGGTGTTCCTAACAGTGGTGGTTCGAGGGGATGGGGGTGGACGCCCGGGCCTTCGACAGGCTCAGGGAGCCGTGGCCCGGGCGTCCGGGGGTCGATCAGGAGTGCTGCTCGATGTAGGCGACGGCGTCGCCGACGGTCTTGAGGTTCTTGCTCTCCTCGTCGGGGATCGTCACGCCGAACTTCTCCTCGCAGCCGACGATGATCTCGACCATCGCGAGGCTGTCGACGTCGAGGTCGTCGACGAACGACTTGTCGAGCTGCACGTCCTCCTCGGGAACGCCCGCGACCTCGTTGACGAGCTCGGCGAGCTGGGCGCGGATCTCTTCGGTGGTGGCCATGTTCCTTCTCCTTCTGGTTGGGTTCTCACCCGGCCGGGCGGCCGGAAACTTGTGGGTGGTGGTCAGGGGACCGTGATGACCTGGCCGGCGTAGACCAGACCGGCGCCGAAGCCGATGACCAAACAGGTGTCGCCCGACTTGGCCTCGCCGGAGGCGATCATCGCGTCCAGCGCGATCGGGATCGACGCGGCCGAGTTGTTGCCGAAGTTCTTGATGGTGCGGGCCACGGTCACGGTCTCCGGCAGCTTGAGGTGGCGCAGCATCGAGTCGGTGATGCGGTTGTTGGCCTGGTGGGGCACGAAGAGGTCGAGCTCGTCGGGGGTCAACCCGGACGCCTCGAGGGTGCGTCGCGCGGCATCGGCGATGAAGCTGGTCGCCCAGCGGAACACGGCCTGGCCCTGCATCGTGATCTGCGAGGTCTTGCCGGTCGCCACGGCCTCGTTCCAGTCCCGGTTCATCTCGATGACGTCGGCCTGGTCGCCGTCGGAGCCCCAGATGACGGGACCCATCGACGGGACATCGGAAGGGCCGACCACGGCGGCGCCCGCGCCGTCGGCGAACAGGAACGCCGTCGCGCGGTCGTGCAGGTCGGTGATCTGGCTGAGGGTCTCCGCGCCGATGACGATCACGCGGCGGGCCGCGCCCGACCGCACCAGCGAGTCGGCCTGGGCCAGCCCGTAGGAGAACCCGGCGCACGCGGCCGAGATGTCGAACGCAGCGGCGCCGTCGGTGCCGAGCTTGGCGGCGATGATCGCGGCCAACGACGGGGTCTGCACGAGGTGGCTGACCGTCGACACGATCACGGCGTCGATGTCGGCGGCCTCGACCCCGGCGTGCGCCATGGCCTTGCGGGCGGCGTCCAGCGACAGCGACTCGACGGTTTCACCCTCCGCGACCCAGCGGCGCTCGATGATGCCCGTGCGCTGCTGGATCCACTCGTCGGAGGTCTCGATGTACTGCGTCATCTCGTGGTTGTCCACGACGCGCGAGGGGATGGCCGAGCCGATCCCTTCCACACGGGAGTACGCGGCTCCCTGGCTTGCCTTCAGCGCCATGTCAGGCCTCCTTGCTGTGGCGGGCGATGAAGGCCCGCGCATCGTCGATCTGGTCGGGGGTGTTGAGGTTGAACAACTCGACCCCGGGCATGTTGCGCTTGGCGATGCCGGTCAGCGTGCCGGCCGGCGGCAGTTCGAGGATCCCGGTGACGCCCAGCTCGGCCATCGTGGCCATGCACAGGTCCCACCGCACGGGCGAGGTGACCTGGCTGACCAGGCGCGCGACGTACTCGGCACCCTCGGCGACGGTGGCCCCGTCGCGATTCGACAGCAGGGTGGTGCTCGGGTCGTGCGCCGTCATGCCGGACGCCGCGGCCTCGACCCGCGCGCGCCCCACCTCCATGTGCTCGGTGTGGAACGCACCCGCCACCGACAGCCCGATCACGCGGGCCTTCTCGGGCGGGTTTGCCTTGAGGGCCTCGATCTGCTCGACCGTGCCGGCGGCGACGACCTGACCTGCGCCGTTGTTGTTGGCGGCGGTCGCTCCGACGGCCTCGATGGCGGCCAGCACGGCGTCCGGCTCGCCGCGCACGACGGCAGCCATCGTGGTCGGGCGCAGGGCGGACGCCTCGGCCATCCCGTTGGCACGCTCGCGCACGAACACGATCGCGTCGCTCCCGGCGAGGACGCCGGCCGCAGCGGCTGCGGTGACCTCACCCACGCTGTGCCCGGCAAGCACGTCGACGCCCGGGAAGGGGACGCCGCCGGTGAGGGCCTCGCCCGCCAGCAGGCCCGCGGCCACCAGCAGGGGCTGGGCGACCGCGGTGTCCTTGATGGTCTCGGCGTCGGCCTCCGTGCCGTAGTGGACGAGGTCGAGCCCGACGACGTCACTCAGCTCATGGAGCCGGGCGGCGAAGTGGGCGTCCTCGAGCCACGGGGCGAGGAAGCCGGGGTTCTGGGCGCCCTGTCCGGGCGCGACGAT
>CALMPQ010000186.1 GCA_937872005.1 uncultured Propioniciclava sp. | reverse complement strand
TTCGTGTCCCCCCACGCGGTCATAGAACGTCTCCTCCTCGAGCAGTTCCTCGTCGCGGTGCACATTCCCCATTCTGGCCATGAAACCCCCTGTCCGGGGCGGTTTCGGGAAGATCGCGGGGGGCCGGGGAGGGGCATCGTCACCCCGGGCTGAGGTATCCCCCTTGTGGGTTTGGGCGTCATCTGTCAGTCTGTAAGACTGCCCTCACGCTGAAGGTGGCCGAGGCGCGCCGCGCGTGCCACCGGGCCTCCACGACCCCGCCCGTCGCGCGAACTAGGATCGGGCCCGTGACCTCCAGGAAGATCCTCGACATCGCCCTCGCGCTGCTCGCCCACATCGCGGTGGGGGTCAGCTGGGTCGCGGTCGCGGCGTCCGTGATGGGGTCGCTGGATGTCGCCCGGCGCATGGTGATGAACTCCGAGTTCGCGTGGGACACCGGGCGGCTGCCCCAGCCGTGGGTGATCCCGCTGGCGTTGGTGGCGGCGTGGGTGAGTCACCGCTTCTTCCTGTGGGCGATGCGACGCGCGGGCGACGGCAAGCTGCTGTGGGGCGCCCGGGTCGTGGCCTGGTCGGGCGCCCTGCTCGGCGTCCTGCTCGGCGTCTACCTCTGGACGCCCGCCCTCCTGGTCGGCGCGCAGGTGGGCCCGGCGGCCGGGCAGTCCGCGCCGTGGGGAATCCTCGGGTGGGCGGCGCACCACGCGAAGCTGGCCCTGCCCGCAGCGATCGGCCTTGTCACGGTGGGCATGCTCCTGCTGTCGAAGCACTCGCCGATCGTCGTGATCGCCAAGGGCCTCTTCCGCTGGATTCGTGGACGGCGCCGCCGAGTCGTGGCAGGGTGACATGTGGGCGTCCAGTGTTGGTCGCCCAGAATTCACTTGAGCCTGCTTGGCTACGACGGACGATCGTCCCCGGACGTTCGGCTCGCCAATCACACGGAGGAAACATGAACGCACGCAAGCGCGCGGGCGTCGCGATTGCCACGCTGGGGCTCGTAGCCTCGGCCAGCTTGAGCGCACCTGCCGAGGCCGCCACCAGGGTGACAGAGATCAAGGCCGACCTCACCACGGTGACCCTGCTCAATTTCAACGACTTCCACGGCCGCATCGACGACGGGATGCAACTGACCGGTGTTCTGGGCCAGAACTTCGCCTGCAACATCGTCACCGCGAGGACCACTCACGGCGCGGACAACACGCTCCTGCTGTCCACCGGCGACATCGTCGGCGCCTCCTCGTTCGCCTCGAACCTGGCTGAGGACTTCCCGACCATCGAGTACCTGAACGCCCTGGGCCTGCAGAGCTCGGCCGTGGGCAACCACGAGTTCGACCGCGGCTTCGGCTGGCTGACCGGCGAGGCGCAGAAGCTCGCCGAGTTCACCTACCTCGGCGCCAACGTGTACAAGCGCGGCACCACCGAGGCGGCCCTGCCCGAGTACAAGATCCACGAGGTGAACGGCGTCAAGGTCGGCGTCATCGGCGCCGTCACCGCGGACACCCCGAACATGGTCACCCCGGCCGGCGTCTCCGGCCTCGACTTCGGTGACCCGGTCACCGCGGTCAACCGTGTCGCCGCGCAGCTGAAGGATGGCGACGCCGCCAACGGTGAGGCCGACATCGTCGTGGCCCAGTACCACGAGGGCGCCTCCACGACCACCGGCCTGACCGAGGCCAAGGCCGCCTCCCCCGTCTTCAAGAAGCTGGCCGAGGAAACCGACAAGAAGGTCGACGTGATCTTCAACGGCCACACCCACCTCGCCTACCAGTGGGACACCGACGCCGCCGAGGGCACGCGTGTCATCTCCCAGTCGGGTAGCTACGGCGGCGCGCTCGGCGTGATCCAGCTGGGCTACGACAAGGAGACCGGCAAGGTCGAGCAGTACATCGCGAGCAACATCGCGACCGCTGCCGCCACCGACGCGTGCAAGGCCGACGCGACCTGGAAGGCCGCGGCCGCCATCGTCGACGAGGCCGTTGCCGACGCCAAAGAGAAGGGCCTGGTTCCCGTCGCCAAGATCTCGGCCGACATCACCACCGCCTACGGTGACGCCGCGGTCGTCGACGGCGCCTACACGGGGACCAAGCGTGACAACCGCCTCCGCGAGTCCTCGCTGGGCAACCTGGCCGCCAACGCGTGGCTGTGGGCTCTCAACCAGCCGGGCCGGCCGGGTGCCGACATCGGCATCATGAACCCCGGCGGATTGCGCGCCGAGCTCATCCACAAGCAGTCGGGCACCGAGGGCGACGGTGTGGTCACCTACGCCGAGGCGGCTGCGATCAACCCGTTCGCGAACACGCTGCAGACGGTCGACGTCACCGGTGCGGTGTTCAAGAAGGTCCTGGAGCAGCAGTGGCAGCCCGAGGGGGCCTCGCGTCCGTTCCTCAAGCTGGGCCTGTCCGACAACGTGCGCTACACCTACGACCCCGACGCGGCTGTTGGCAGTCGCATCCTCCAGGCGTGGATCGACGATGAGCCCCTTGACCCGGCGGCCACCTACACCGTCACCGCGGGCAACTTCCTGATCGGCGGCGGTGACAACTTCACGGCGCTGGCCGAGGGCACGAACTCCACCGACACCGGCATGATCGACACCGACGCGTTCGTGAACTACCTCGCGTCCGAGGACGTCATGGACCCGTCGTTCGAGAAGAACGGTGTGGCGATCACCGATGGCCCGGCCACCGTGGCGCGCAACACCGACCAGACCGTCGTCATCGAGGGTGTCGACCTGACCAGCCTCGGCGCCCCCGCGAACACCGAGTTCGAGGTCGTCGTCGGTGAGACCGTGATCGGCACCGCCGCGATCGAGACCAAGCACGTCGAGGGTGTTCCGACCCGCGACGGCGTCGCCACGGTGAAGCTGAACGTGAGTTCCTTCGTGATCGGCGACACCGTGCAGCTCGTGGCCAAGGAGTCGGGCACCGTCGTGACCCTGCCCCTCGCCGGCCTCACCGTGAAGTCGTTCCGCGACGTGCCGTCCGGCAACCAGTTCTACAAGGAGATCACGTGGGCCGGATCGTCCGGTCTGGCCACCGGTTGGGACGACGGCACCTACCGTCCGTACGACCCGATCAACCGCGACGCCATGGCGGCCTTCATCTACCGCCTTGCGGGTTCGCCGTCGTACGACGTGCCGAAGGTGTCGCCGTTCAAGGACGTCGCCACCGACAACTTGTTCTACCGCGAGATCGCCTGGCTCCACGAGACGGGCATCTCGACCGGATGGGACGACGGGACCTTCCGTCCGTACGACCCGATCAACCGTGACGCCATGGCGGCCTTCCTGTACCGCCTGGCCGGCAAGCCCCAGTGGACCGCCCCCGCCACGTCGCCCTTCGTCGACATGACCGCGAGGACGCAGTTCTACGCCGAGGTCACGTGGCTCGCCGAGGTCGGCATCACCACGGGTTGGGACGACAACACCTTCCGTCCGGTGACCCCGGTCAACCGCGACGCGATGGCTGCCTTCCTGTACCGCTACGTCAACGAGCTGGGCGTCCCCCAGGTTTGACATCCGACAGGCGAACGCCCCGTCCCTCCGCGTGAGGGGCGGGGCGTCCGTCGTTCTCGGGTCAGAGCCTCTTCTGCCAGATGCCCTCGAGACCGATCGGGGTGAAGCCCAGGGCGTCGTTGATGGCGAGCATCCACTGGTTCTCGTCGGCGTTCCAGGTGTGGATGCGGAGCGCGTCGGGGTTGGACGCCATGAGGTGACGCACGTTGGCCGCCTTCACCCAGAGACCGAGCCGGTGGCCGCGGTGCTCGGGCAGCACGATCGTGTTCTCCTGCCAGATCCCCGCCCCGTTGGTCTCCGGCCACTCCAGCGCCGTGAAGGCGGCCACCTGGCCCGACGTCCGGTCGATGGCCGCGGTGGTGACCGACCGGTGCCCGGCCAGTCGCGTGCGCTCCTCGGCCCGGCGCAGGCGGTCGGCGTCCCAGACCTGCTCCTCGAACTCGAGCCCGGCCATCGGCGCGTCGGTGCTCATCCTGGCGTTCAGGGCGGCGAGCCCCGCCACCAGGTGCTCGGGTGCCTCGTCGGCCCAGTGCACGAGCTCGTACGCCTCGCCCGCGACCGCGCCCGCCTCCCGTTCGAGGGACGCCGCGCGCGCCAGCACTCCCTCGCCCAAGGCCAGCGTCGAGGGACGCTCGCACTGCTCGAGCTCGAAGCCCTCGCGCAGCAGCCACCGGTTCACCGGCCTGGTGCCGTCGAGGGCCCCCGACCCGGACTTCGCGACGACGGCGTCCGGGCCGGTCGCCTCGGCGCCGGGGGCATACACCGCGCAGAACCACGTGGTGCGGCCGCTGGCGTGCAGGTCGGGCTGCACGGCGTCCCAGAGTGCCCGCCCGTGCCCGCGGCCGCGGTGGTCGGGGTGGGTGGTGATGTGCACGTGCGCGAGGTGGTGGTCCTCGGTGAGGAACACGGCCAGGGTCGCCCACCCCAGACCGTCCGTGGGAGCGCATGCGTCGGGGTCGACGCCGTCGGGCAGGGCGACCCACGCGGCGGTCGTCCGTTCGGGGCAGTCTGCCAACCGCACGGTCAGATAGCGCGGCGAGTCGGTGAAGTCCTCGTGGCCGTACTCCGCGAACAGGGACGCCCGCCCGACCTCCGCCATGGCGTGGACGAGGGGGTGGGGTTCGGCGTCCGGGGCCGAGGGCGTCGGGACGCGGTGGATCTGCATGGGAGTTCTCTCTCGTGGGCAGCGGATCAGGATGCACCCGGCCGGGTGCCGCGCGCAAGGGGTCAGAGCGCTGCGGCCAGCGCGACGAGCGTGGGGGAGGTGCCCGCATCGATGCGCACGTCGGCGAGGTCGTCGGCCCGCGTGGGGCCGTGGTTGATGATCACCAGCGGCTTGCCGTGGCGCGCGGCGTGCCGCGCGAAGCGCAGCCCCGACATCACGGTCAGGGACGAGCCGGCGACGACCAGGGCGTCGGCCCCATCGACCAGACGGTAGGCCTCGTCGACCCGCGGCTTGGGCACGCTCTCGCCGAAGAAGACGACGTCCGGCTTGAGGATGCCGCCGCACACCGAGCACGGGGGCACGACGAAGTCGTCAGGGTCCTCGATGTCGGCGTCCCCGTCGGGTCGCAGCTCGGCGGCCCCGGCGGGGATCCGGCCCGTCACGTCGGGGTTCGCCTGCTCGAGCCTTGTCTGCAGCGTGGCGCGGGACGACAGCGTGCCGCAGTCGAGGCAGATGACCCGGTTGATAAGCCCGTGCAGGTCGACGACCTCGCCGGAGCCCGCCTCGGCGTGCAGCCGGTCGACGTTCTGCGTGATGATCGGCACCCCGAGCGCCGCGAGGGCCTGGTGGCCGCGGTTGGGGTGGGCCGTCCCGAACGAGCGGAACCCCATCATCGACCGGAACCAGTAGCGGCGCCGCGCGTCGGCATGCCCGATGAAGTCGCGGTACTGAATCGGGTTGGTCGGCCGGCTGTCCGGCCCGCGGTAGTCGGGGATGCCCGAGTCCGTCGACAGTCCTGCCCCCGTCAGGGCCACCCAGCTGCGGCCCCGCAACACGGACGCCACCGCCTCGACCTGCTCGGGTGTCGGCTCTGGGATCGGCACGACCCAGAGCCTACGTGAGGTCGACCCCGTAACGCTCCCGGACGTGGTCGAGGATGATCGGCCGCAGCGTGGCGAAGCGCGGGTGCGTCAAGAGCCGGCGCTTCAGGAACGGGAAGCCTGCATCGAACAGCTCGCGCCAGCAGAGGGCGAGGTTGACCGACGCGTCGAGCCCGAAGTCGGCCGGCGACCAGGCGGCGTCGTGCGGGATTCCCTCCGCCCGCAGGAGAGCCGTCAGCGCGTGCTCGTAACGGTGGCCGCGGTCCTGCCGGTCGCGGGTGAGCGGCAGGTCGGCGAAGAACGACCGCAGGGCCGGTCGGGCCAGCGTGCCGTGGGCGAAGAGCAGGAAGTAGGAGTGCAGGTAGTCCTGCCCCGAGGTGCTGCGGGTGGCCGCGAACACGTCAGCCGCGCTCGCCTCGCCCCGCGCGAGCAGGGCGCGCAGTTCCTC
>CALMPQ010000185.1 GCA_937872005.1 uncultured Propioniciclava sp. | reverse complement strand
CGGTCGAGGTCGGCAAGTTCGCCGACCTGGTGCTCTGGGACCCGAAGTTCTTCGGGGCCAAGCCCGACCTGGTCATCAAGGGCGGCATCATCGCCAACGCGGTCATGGGTGACGCCAACGCGTCCATCCCGACGCCGCAGCCGCGGACGATGCGCAACCAGTTCGGCGCCCACGGGCGTGCGCGCGGCGAGAGCAGCCTCGTGTTCGTCTCGCAGGCGTCGCTGGACGCCGGCGTCCCGGAGGAGTTGGGCCTCACCAAGAAGCCCTACGCAGTCCACGGGATCCGGAACCTCACGAAGGCCGACCTCAAGCTCAACTGCGAGACGCCCGACATCAAGGTCGACGCGCAGACGTACGAGGTCTCGATCAACGGGGAGGTGCTGACGTCCGAGCCTGCCGAGAAGGTGGCCCTGGCGCAGCGCTACTTCCTCTTCTGATGGAGGAGCCCGGGGGAGGGCCGGTGACGCCACCACGGCCCTCCCCTTCGGCTGGACCCGACCACCACGCGAAGGAACCATGCTCATCACCCAGATCCAAGGGAACGTGCACGAGCGGCCGCTGCCCGAGGGAACCCATGTCGAGACCATCACGGTCCCCAGTTCACAGCTGGTCAAGCGCATCCAGCGGCTGCGCACCGACCACGACAACGAGGTGGGCGTCCGCCTGCCTACCGGGGCGCCGGACCTGCGCGACGGCGACATCCTCTCCCACGACGGGCACAATGCGATCGTGCTGAAGGTCGAGGCGTCCGACGTGCTGGTCATCAAGGCCCGCACGATTCTGGAGATGGCGATCGTGGCCCACACTCTGGGCAACCGCCACCTGCAGGCGCAGTTCTTCGGCGCCGACTCCGAGTACGGAGCCGAGGTCATGGTCGTCCAGTACGACCACACCGTCGAGGCCTACCTCGAGCACGTCGGGGTGCCATTCGAGCGACAGGATCGGGTCATGCCCGTCCCGTTCCGGCACAGTGAGCACACCCATTGAGACCCCTCGCCCTGCTGCTCCAGCTGAGTGACTCCGCCCTGCCCACGGGCGGGTTCAGCCACTCGTTCGGCTTCGAGCAGTACATCTCCCGCGGCGAGATCCGCGACGCCGCCACGTTCTCGGCGTGGCTGCGCGTCTACACCGCCAACCAGCTGACCCACACGGACGCCTTGGCCATGCGTCTGTTCTACGAAGGGTTGCCCGAGGCCGACCTGGCCGACCGGGTGGTCGCCAGCACCCTGCCCGCCCAGCTACGGGCGGCCGACGTGGCCATGGCCAAGCGGCTGCGCACCATCGGCGCCGACGCGTTGGGCGTCCCGCGCGCGGAGACCGAGTTGGCGCACCCGGCGATCGAGTTCGCCCGCATCGCGCGGCATTTCGACGTGCCCTGCGAGGACGCCATCGTCGGGCACCTGAGCGCCACGGTGAACACCCTCACGCAGAACGCGGTGCGGGGGATCCCGATCGGCCAGTCCGACGGGCAACGGGTCGTCACGGCGGCCCACGCCTGGGTCGAGGACGCCTGCCGCCGGGTGTGGACACTGGAGGAGGGCGACCTCGGGATGGTCGCCCCCGGGCTCGAGGTGGCCCAGATGCAGCACGAGCGCCTGAGGGCGCGCATGTTCATGAGTTAGGAGAGAAACGTGACCCAGGACGGACCCATCCGGATCGGCATCGGCGGCCCCGTCGGTGCCGGCAAGACGCAGCTGATCGAGCGCATCACCCGCCGCATGTCCGACAAGGTGTCGATGGCGGCGATCACCAACGACATCTACACGATCGAGGACGCGAAGATCCTCGCCGCCACCAGCGTGCTCCCCGAGGACCGCATCATCGGCGTCGAGACCGGCGGGTGCCCACACACCGCCGTTCGCGAGGACACCTCCATGAACGACGCCGCCGTCGAGGAGATGATGCGCCGCCACCCCGACCTCGAGGTGCTGTTCATCGAGTCGGGCGGCGACAACCTGTCGGCCACGTTCAGCCCCGAGCTGGTGGACTTCTCGATCTACGTCATCGACGTGGCGCAGGGGGAGAAGATCCCGCGCAAGGCCGGGCACGGCATGATCAAGTCTGACCTGCTGGTGATCAACAAGACCGACCTCGCCCCCTACGTCGGGGCCAGCCTCGACGTCATGAGGTCCGACACACTCAAGGTGCGCGGGGAGAACCCGTTCGTCTTCACGAACCTGAAGACCGACGAGGGGCTCGACGAGGTCGAGGCCTGGTTCGACCACGCGGTGCTGATGAACGACCTGGCATGAGTTCGTCGCTGGGGTTCCGCGCGTACGCGTCCGGGCCGGACCCGTACGCGGGGACGATGAACCTGTCCGTGGGGCGGTCCGGCGACCGTTCCCGGCCTGTGCGGACCGAGAGCGCCGGCGTCCTGCGGTTGATGAAGCCGCTCCACCTGGACGACTCGGGTCAGGTCGCCTACTTCGTCGTGAACCCGGGCGGTGCCTACTTCAGCGAGGCCTGCCGGATGGACGTCGAGGTGTTGCCCGGCGCCAGCCTGCTGCTGTCCTCGCAGGGCGCCACCCGCATCTACCGGACGCCCCGCGGCCCGGCCGTGCAGGAGGCGTCCTTCACGGTGGGGGAGGGCGCACGGCTGGAGTACGTCCCCGACCAGCTCATCGCCTACCGGGACGCCGACTACCGGCAGGTGACCACGATCACCATGGCGCCCGACGCTCAGGTGTTCGTGGAGGAGATCGTCACGCCCGGTTGGGACCCCGACGGGACCCCCTTCACCTACACCGGCATGCTGTTGCGCCTGGAGGTCCGTCATGCCGACGGCGGCCTCGTGTGCGCCGACAACGTGCGGATCGTGCCCGGCGACATCGGGGCGGCCATCGACGGCATCGGCTACCTGGAGGGCTCCTCCCACATGGGCAACGTGCTGATCCTCGGCCAGCACGTCGACGAGGCCTACGTGGATGCCGTGCGGGAGCTGGTGGACGCGTCCGGCTTGGCGCGGGCGGGGGTGACGTCCGGTGCGCGCCACGGGATCCCGTGGGTCATGGTGCGTGCGTTGGCGTCCTCGACCGACGCGCTCAGCGCCCTGGTGCTGTCCGTCAACGAGCACGACCGGTCGGTCACGACCGGGCAGCGCCGCCTGAACCTGCGTCGGTACTGACCCAGCTCACCGGGTGCCGCGCACAGCGTCGGTCAGGTCCAGCGAGCGGGTGGCCAACCTCCGGGTCAGCGCTGGTGAGTGCGAGACGAAGACCAGCCCGAGGTTGCGGCGCTCGGCCTCAGCCAGCAAGAACCCCCAGATGTGCGCCTGGGTGACCGCGTCCAGCATCGTGGTGATCTCGTCGGCAATCAGGTAGGCCGGGTTGGCGGTCAACGCCCGGGCGATGGAAAAACGCTGCAGCTCGCCCCCGGACAACTCGTGCG
>CALMPQ010000184.1 GCA_937872005.1 uncultured Propioniciclava sp. | reverse complement strand
AAGGCGCTCGGCGCGATGGCGAAGTTCGAGCCGATCCAGGACGTGGCGCGCACCATCTACTACTTCACCGGCGCCTCGACCGAGCGGCAGGCCGTGCTGGCCTACAACGCGTTCGCCTCCGAGCTGGACGCGATGGGCGAGAAGGCCGTCCGCGAGACGATCATCAACCCGATCAAGCGCCAGGAGCCCGGTCACTTCGCCTTCTACCGGATGAGCGCCGAGAAGGTGACCACCGACGGCACCCTCAAGCCGTGGCAGATGTGGCTGGCCCAGCGGTTGCGCTCGTTCTCCTACGAGCTGGTCGGCACCCACCACGACCCGCGGTACCAGGCCCAGATGGGCGAGGTCATCACCGAGCTCGGCTTCGGCCAAGAGCTCGAGGTGTTCGCCAAGGAGATCGGACGCCTCGAGGCCAGCCTGCTGTGGGCCCAGCACCAGGGCCTGGACTTCCCGCCCTATGTGCTGCGGGCCCTCCGCGAGGCGGTCGACCTCTACCGCGAGCGCGGAGCGTTCGAACCCAATCTCTGACGCCCCCGGGCCGGGCGACAGGGCATGATGGAGCCATGAGCGAGCACGACTCCCGCTGGATGTACCGCCAGGTGATCGACGACATGGTGGTGAGTTGTTCCGGGGCCGGGCAGGTCTCCGCCGAACGGATCCGCGTCGGCGTGTGGAACGACAACGCCGCCCCCGACGACCTGCGCCAGACCGCCCTGAACCGCCTCGTCGCAGGTCTGGACGCCGACCAGCGCGACGCCCTCGCCGTGGTGTTGGCCGAGGAGTTCGCGTCCGGCATGTTCAACGCGCTGGAGGTCTTGCAGGCCGCGCAGTTGGAGCCCTTCCGGGTGGGCTACGACGGCGACCCGTCGGACGACTTCCTCGGCCGCCTCGACGGTTGGTCCTGGCCCGAGGACGGGTCGGCGCGCGGCTGACGCAGGAGGGAACCGCGCTCGGCGAGCCAGTCCTCCTCAGCGGCGCGGGCGTCGATCATGCGCGTGTTGCGGGGGCGGACCAGGAGTTCCCGCTCGGCTGGGAAGCCCGCCTGCAGCAGACGGGCGCGCTCGATCTCGGCGTTGAGGGTGACGCCGATGAGCAGGGCGATGTTCATGATCCACAGGCCGAGCAACAGGATGATGAAGGACCCGACCACGCCGTAACTGGCGGGGAGGCGTCCGAACACCGCCACCCAGGTGGAGAACCCGAGGATCGCCAGCACGGTCACGCCCATCGCGACCAGGGCGCCCGGGATCGACCAGCGCAGCCTCGCCTGGCGCACGTTGGGCGTGGCGCGGTAGAGCGCGAGGACGGCGATGAGGGAGGCGACCGCGAGGACGCCCCAGCGGTTCTGCCGCACCCCCTGGAGGGGTTGGAGGTCGAGGCCGAGGTAGTCCAGGACGAGGTCCCAGATGCCGGCCGACAGCAGGACGGTCAGCAGCAGCAGGGCCCCGAACACGAGCATCAGCACGGTGACGAGGAGGTTCCACGGGATGATCTGCCAGATGGGTCGCCCCTCGACGACCCCGTGGATGCGGTTGACCGACCGGCCGAACGCCGCCACGTAGCCGGACGCCGCCCAGAGGGCGCCGAGCAGCGCCACGCCCAGCACCCAGTCGGCCCCTGCGGCCTCGGCGAGCAGCCGCAACGGGTCGGCGACGAGGTCGACGATCGTCGCGGGCCCCACGGCGCGGAGGAAGTCGATGATCCACTCGACCGCGGCGGTGCCCTGACCGAACAGGGTCAACGCGGCGAAGATGGCGAGCAGCCCCGGGAACAGCGACTGCACCGACATGTAGGCGAGGTTGCCGGCGTTGTCGAGGACGTTGCGGTACCAGAACTCCGACCATGTGCGGCGCAGGACGTAGCGCCACGAGTGGCCGGTCAACTGCCACGGCCAAGCGGGTTTGGCGGGGTCGTCGGGCGCGGGCGCGGTGAGGGCCTTGTGGACGGTGGCTTCCTCCTCGGCGTCCATGCCTCACCTCCCCGGGTCGTGGGGCCAGTGTCGCACCCGTGCCCTATCGGGCGCCCCGGGAACGCGCGAAGACCGAGCGCAGGTAGACCGCCGACCCGAGCCAGACGAGCACCAGACCGGCCCAGTAGGACGCCGACACGTGCTGGCCGAACACGGTGATGCCCAGGGCGAACTGGATGGTCGGCCCGAGGTACTGCAGGATCCCGACCACGCCGAGGGGCAGGCGCGGCGCGGCGATGGCGAAGAGCCACAGCGGCATGGCGGTCAGGATTCCCGCCAACACGAGGAGCCACGACAGGCGGGCCTCGGTGCCGAAGTGGCTCACGCCGGACGCCGCCAGCCAGGCCCAGTACGCCACCGCCAGTGGGGTGAGGATGCCGGACTCGAGGAACAACCCGCCCAACGGCGGTGCCGAGGCGCGCTTCTTGACGGCGCCGTAGAGCCCGAAGGTCAGGGCCAGCACCAAGGAGACCCACAGCCCGGCCCAGTTCTCCCAGGCGATGACCGCGACCCCGGCGGCGGCCAGCAGCGTGCCGGTCAGGCCCTCGCGGGACATGCGTTCACCGAACAGCAGCACTCCGAGGAAGATGTTCAGAAGCGGGTTGATGAAGTAGCCCAGCGACGCCTCGACGACATGGTCGGAGTTCACCGCCCAGATGAAGACGAACCAGTTCACGCCGATGAGCAACGCGGCGGCCACCACGCGCGGGGCGCGCTCGCGCGTCATGACGTCGCGCAGCCAGCCCCAAGGGTGGCGGATCACCAGCATCGTGAGCCCGACCGCCACCAGCGACCAGACGATCCGGTGGGCGAGGATCTCGAGCGCGTCCGCCGGCTTCAGCAGCGGGAACAGGAGCGGGAAGAAGCCCCAGATCACGTAGGCCGCCACCCCGGCGACCATCCCCCGCGACCGCTCCGGGTGCGCACCGGACGCCGTGGGCGCGGTCGGTCTGGAGTCGGTCACCTCGCCGACTGTAGGGCCCCGCGTGGTGCCCCCTCGCCGAGAGCCTGCCTTCCGGACGCCGACAGCCTGCGAAGCGCAGGAAGCACAGGCTGTCGGCGCTGGGAACGCGGGCTCTGGACGCTCGGAAAGCAGGCTCTCGGCGCAATCTGCTGAGATGGACCCATGACCACAGGCGCGCTGGCAGGACTGACGGTGATCGAACTCGGCACGATCGGCCCCGGGCCGTTCGCGGCCATGATGTTCGCCGACCACGGCGCGACGGTGATCCACGTGGAGAGGCCGGGCGGCGTCCCGGCGGTGGGGCCGATCGGCAACCGGCGCACCGACATCATCCACCGCAACCGGCACACCATCGAGCTCGACCTCAAGACTCCCACGGATCGCGACAAACTCCTCGAGCTCGTCGAGACCGCCGACGTGCTCATCGAGGGCAACCGGCCGGGGGTGGCCGAGCGCCTGGGCGTCGGGCCCGACACCTGCCTCGAACGCAACCCCCGGCTCATCTACGGACGCGTCACCGGCTGGGGGCAGTTCGGCCCCAAGGCGAAACAAGCCGGCCACGACCTGAACTACATGGCGGCGTCCGGCACGTTGAGCATGCTCGGCCGCGCCGACCAGCCGCCGACCGTCCCGCTCGCGTTCATCGGCGACCTGGGCGGCGGCTCGATGATGCTGTGCTTCGGCATCCTGGCCGCCCTGTACGAGCGCCAGACCTCGGGCCGCGGCCAGGTCGTCGATGCCGCCATCCTCGACGGTGCCACCCTGCTGGCCACGGCGTTCCACGGCTTCGCCCAGATGGGTGCCTGGGACGAAACACGCCGCGGGGTCAACCTCGTCGACTCCGGGGCGCCCTTCTACGACTGCTACGAGACGGCCGACGGTGAGTGGCTCGCGGTGGGTGCGCTCGAGCCCAAGTTCTTCGCGGTGCTCCTCGAGGTGCTGGGGCTCGATGCGGCCGCACTGCCCGACCAGCACGACCGCGCCCGCTGGCCCGAGTTGCGCACCGCCATCGCCACCGCGATCAAGGGGCGCACCCGCGACGAGTGGCGGGACGCCGCCGCCGGCACCGACGCCTGCCTGGAGCCCGTCCTGCGCATGAGCGAGGTGCGCCACGACCCGCACAACGACGCCCGCCAGACGATGGTGCACGTCGACGGGCTCTGGCAGCCCGCCCCCGCGCCCCGCCTGTCCCGGACGCCGGCCGGCCCCATCGCGCCCGGCGACGTGACCACCGACCACGCCGGGGGTGTGACGGCCTGAGCGATGCGGTCCCGTCCGCCCCGATGGGGCAGGATCGTCCCCATGACCGCACTGCCGCGCCCCGACGTCGACCCCGATGGCCTGCTCGAGTACTCGGTGGTGTACACCGACCGCGCGCTCAACCACATGTCCCGCCGCTTCGTCGGGGTGGTGCAGGTGATCGTCGACGTCCTGACCGAGGCCTACGCCGCCGACCGCGTGGCCCTGGTCCCCGGTGGGGGCAGCTACGCCATGGAGTCGATCGCCCGCCAGCTCGCCACCGGACGCCGCTGCCTCGTCGTGCGCAACGGGCTGTTCTCGTTCCGGTGGAGCGCGATCCTCGAGCGCGGGGTCAGCGACGACGTCACGGTCTGCAAGGCTCGGCCACTGGACGCCGATGACGTGCAGTCCGCCTGGGCCCCGGCCCCCATCGACGAGGTCGAGGCCACGATCGCCGAGCAGCGCCCCGAGGTGGTGTTCGCCCCGCACGTGGAGACCGCGGCCGGGATGATCCTGCCCGACGACTACCTGGCCCGGTTGGCTGCGGCGACCCACGCCGTCGGCGGCCTCTTCGTGCTCGACTGCATCGCCTCGGGCGCCGCCTGGGTCGACATGCGGGCCCTCGGCGTCGACGTGCTGGTCTCCGCACCCCAGAAGGGGTGGAGCGGGTCGCCGGGTGTCGGCTTCGTCATGCTGACCGACGCCGCGGCCGCGGTGGTGCAGGAGCGCGTCGGGTCGAGCTTCTCGCTCGACCTGGCCCGGTGGCTGGACATCACCGACGGCTACCGCGACGGACGCCACGCCTACCACACGACGATGCCCACCGACGCGATGGCGACCACGGCCGAGTCCCTGCTGGCCACGCGGGCGATGGGCTTCGCCCGGGCGCGGGCGGCGCAGGAGGACCTGGGTGCCCGGGTGCGGGCGCTGCTGGTCGAGCGGGGGTACCCGTCGGTCGCTGCGCCCGGCTTCGAGGCCCCGGGTGTCGTCGTGGTGCACACCAGCGACCCGGAGCAGAAGTCCGGGGCGGCGTTCGCCCGGGTGGGCGTGCAGGCGGCGGGCGGCGTCCCGTTGCAGTGTGACGAGCCGGCCGGCTTCTCGACGTTCCGCATCGGGCTGTTCGGCCTGGACAAGCTCGGCGACGTGGACGGGACCGTGGAGCGCCTGGCCCGGGCGCTCGATCGCCTCGCCGACGCCCAGCACGCCTAGCGACACGACAACGCGGTGCGCGGATCGGATG
>CALMPQ010000183.1 GCA_937872005.1 uncultured Propioniciclava sp. | reverse complement strand
TGGGCCCGGTCACCTCCTCCCCGGCTCGGCCCGCTGAACGCGGGCTCTCGACGCAGGGAACGCAGGCTGTCGGCGGAAACGCCGGGCCGCGGAAGATGTGCTTCATCGCGTCGAAGGGCAACCTCGACATGGCCTACCCGGCCCTGATCATGGCCAACGCCGCCCTCGGTGAGGGCATCGAGACCCACATCTTCTTCACGTTCTGGGGCTTCGACCTGGTCACCGAGCGGTACATGGACGACCTGAAGTTCACCATGGTCGGCAACACGGCGATGCACATGCCGCAGGCGCCGGGGGTGCCGCTGCCGCAACTGATGGGTGTCGTCCCGGGCATGACCGGCTTCGCCACGAAGATGATGCGCAAGCAGCTCGACGACCTCGACATCCCCGGAATCCGGGAGATGCTCGACATCATCGTCGCCTCGGGCGGTCACCTGTGGGGCTGCAAGCTCAGTTTCGACATGAACGGCCTGGCCCGCACCGACCTGTACGACGGGGTCGAGGGCGTGATCAGCGCCGCCGACTTCATCGAGCTGGCGGAGGGTGCCCAGATCGTCTTCGTCTGAGGTTCTACTCGGGGCTCGCCACCGACGAGCGGGCCAGGCCGTTCTCGTGCGCCCACCGCACGGCCTGGCTCCGGCGCTCGACCTCCATCTTGCGGTAGGCCGACCGGATGTGGGACTTCACCGAGTTGATGCTCAGGTACAGGCGTTCGGCGATCTCCTGGTTCGTCACGCCGTCGCCGATGAGCGCCACGACCTCCGCCTCGCGGTAGGTGAGCCCGAACTTGCGGCCGAGCCAGTCGACCGGCCGCGTCGGGGTGTCGGTGGGGGACGCCGCGTCCTCGGGGTCCTCCGCGGATCCGGTCTCGACCACGGTCGCGCCCGCGTGCACCCTGTCGAGGGCCGACATCAGCTGGTCGGCACCCAGCGTCTTGGAGACGAAACCAGCGGCCCCCGCCTCGAGCGCGTTGCCGACCTGGGACTCGTCGGCGTCCCACGAGTAGACGACCACCTTCCCGACGTGGGGCAGGTCGCGCAACTGCGCCAGGCGCTGCGTGTCGGTCGGTCGCGCGAACGTGTCGAACAGGGCGATGTCGACCGGACGGTCGGGCAGCCCGCCCGCCTCGAGCTCGATGATGCGGAAGCGTGTCTCGCCCCGGAACATCTGCATCAGTCCCTGGACGACGACCTCGTAGTCGTTCACCAGGGCCACGGTGATGGGGTGCTCCTCGTCCATGCAAACAGCCTAGTCCTCGCATGGTTCTGCGCACAGGGGAGCGCGAATAACGGACAGCGGCGCGCCGGGGTTCCGCCCCCGGGTGGACGTTCCACGACGGCCCCGCCTGTTGAATGGACGCCATGGCGTTGAATGGTCTGGTGTGGGTGCTGGGGGCCGTCATCCTGGTGGCCCTCGTGCTCGGCGGGGTGGCCGTGGTGGGGGGTGTGCGCAACATCGTCCCGGGGGCTGCTTCCCTCGCGCCCGAGGGCTGGGTGGCGGAGGAACGGACGCGCTTGCTCGCGGCGTGCCTGCTCGGCGCGATCGCGGCCGCTGCGAGTGCCGTCAGCGGGGTCCGCGCGGGCGCGTGGGGGTGGCTCTTCGTGGCCGGCAGCGTGGGGGCCGTCGCGACCCTGCTCGCCGCCGTCCTGCTGCCGGTGTCCCCAGCCGAGCAGTCGGGTGGGGGACGGTCCGGGGCCGGGCGTCCCAGATGGGTGAAGCCGGGCATCGCGGGGGCCCTGGCCGTGGCGCTGGTTGGCGGCGCCGCGTGGTTCGCCGCCCCATCGCCGGAAGGCGGGTGGGGTCTGCCGCACCGGTTCGTGGCCGCCGTCCACCACCGGTCCTCGGGAGAGATCAGCGTCGAGTACGGCAGCGGGTACCTGCGTCCGTGGGCCGGGTGGCCGGACGCCGTGGTCGCCCTCGTCCTCGTCGCTGCGGTCCTGCTGCTGTGGGTGGGGCTGCAGCGACGTATGGGGACGGACGCGGTGATTCCGGACGAGGGCGCTGCCGAGGAACTCACCCACCAGCGCGTCGGGATCATCGAGGGGGTCATCACGGGCGGCCTGCTGGCGCAGGTCGGTGTGACCGGCTTCCTCCTGGGCTCGCCCCTGGCGACGCTCACCGACGTGGACCCGGTCCCGACGAGCGAGGGCATCATCGCCAGCGTCGCCAGCCAACCCCACGCCACGGTGGGTGTGCTGCTCGCCATCGCGGGTGTGGTCGCGCTGGTGTTGGCCATCACCCAGCTCGTGTTCGCGATGTTGGGGCTGGCCCGGCTCGGGGTGTTTGGCCGGTTGGTGAACTCGCCCTGAACTCTTGGTGCGAATCGCGCGCTTCGCCAGCTCCGACCACGACCCCGTGGCGCTTTTCAGGGGCGTGCGGGCCGTTGGCTAGGCTGGGACGAGGTGGAAGGGAGCGGGCATGGACCTGATGTGGCTGTTCGGTGGGGCACTCGTGATCGCCTTCGTCGTGCTCGTGGTGATGGTGGCGGTGTCGACCCGCAACTCCCGTCCGCGCGCCGCCACGCAGGAACCCGAGCGCGACCTCTGGGAGGAACAACTCCTGGCCAACACCCCGGACGCCCCGACCCCCGGCACTGCGCCCACCGTCCTGGACCGGGACGCCCTGGGTTCGCCCAAGCGCCCCTTCGACCCCGGGGCCTGGGACGACCGGCCCGACGGCTACGAGGGCACCGACTTCGGGCTGGTGGGCGAGGACAAGTAGCCCCTCAGTCCGCTGGGGCGGTGGCGCGCGTCCAGAGTTCGCGGGCGGCGTCCCGCATCTGGCGGTAGCCCAGGGCATTGAGGTACCCCGCCTCGGCCAAGGCACGGTCGACGGCACCCACGGCGTCCAGGTAGGAGTCGACGGTGGGGTAGCGCGCGAGCACCCGCTCGCGCGGGAACAACTCGAGCGAGCCCAACGTGCCGCCCGTCGGCGAGCCGATGAAGGTCGCGACGGGGTGCTCGATCAACCCGTAGCGCAACCCGCCGCGGACGTTGCCGTCGGCGTCCCGCACGGGCTGGTCGGCCTCGTCGACGGAGAAGAACACCGACTCGGGCGGCTCGTGGCCGTCGATCCAGGCGACGGCGGCGTCGAGGGCGGCGGTGATGGCCGGGTGCAGCGGGAACATGTTGCCCGCCGCGAGCGCCTCGGGGGTCATGTGCCGCGGCTTGCGGCCGGCGCGCATGATGCCGGGGTTGCCGGGCATGACCGGCGAGGTCACCTCGGTGTGCCCGGTGCCGGCCACGCACCAGGCCCGACGGTTGGGTCCGTCGCCCAGGCCCGGGCGGGCGGCGATGTCGAAGCCGTGGCCGCGGTAGAGGTTGACGTCGCCCTCGCACAGCACCGAGATGGTCGGCACCGACACCGGCGCAGCCTCCTCTGCCGGCACCGTCGCGTAGAGCCCGTTCGCGTCCATCGGCTGCTGGCGCAACGGTCGCTCGAGGGTCGAACCGACCGAGACGACGATGGCGTCCCACAACCCGGGGTTCGCGGCATGGAAGTGGCGCACCCACGTGTTCAGGTAGTGCGCCGACTGCGACTGGCCGAACAACACCAGGGGTTCGGGGGCGCGACCGCCCAGCACCGGTTCACCGGCGGCCGAGCGCAGCAGGTGGCCGGCGTCGGTGATGACGTCCCAGGCCAAGCCCTCCTCGGCGCCCTCCACGACGTTGAACGGCGCGAAATCCGCCCCGACGGGTTCGTGGGGGTGGTTGGGGTCGAGCTCCCACGACAGGGGCGCGTACCGCACCGGGTCGTAGTTCTTCAGCGCGTCGATCGTCACCGGCTTGATCGAGAAGCCGACGTAGGTGTGGCCGTGGTCGAGGATCCAGTCCCAGGCGCGGCGCCACAGGCCCTCGGCGTCGTAGCCGTTGCTGGGGTTGAGGATCTCGACGAGCACCCGCCCCGACGCGGGCTGGCCCTCGGCCGGCCGTCGCACGATCAGGCGGTTCGTGTAGGGCACCTGTTGCTCGACCGTCAGGTCGTCGGCATACACCGCCGCCCGGCCCGAGACGAAGTACTCCTCCTCGATGAACCCGCGCGCGGCGAGGTCGAGCGGCACGTCGTAATCGCGCACCGAGTTGAACTGGTGGTCGGCGTCCGTGTTCGGCAACGGACCGTGCAGCGTCGGAGCGGTCATGCTCCACCCTAACCCTGAATCCACCGGCCTGGTAGCGGTGCGTTAAGCGAGGAAGTGCCCTCTGGTAA
>CALMPQ010000182.1 GCA_937872005.1 uncultured Propioniciclava sp. | reverse complement strand
CACCCTCGAACCAGGAATTGACTACCGGGGCCATGCCCCACCCCGACCCGCCCGGCCGGCGCATGAGCTGGTCGGGCGTGTCGAGGAGGGTCACTGACTGACCGTTGGCGCCTACGAGGCGGATGGTCGCGTCGATCATGGCAGGAATACCTCCGCGCGGTTGGCGAACGTCTCAAGCTCCTGCGAGGGAGTCGAGCCGAGGGGGGCGTAGTTCTGGAACACGACCTTGCGGGTGTCCGGAACGTCGTCGTACTCAGGGTTCACCTGCGCGCCGGCCGGGAGCTTAAGAAGCTCGGGGCCCTGCTCGCCGACGACCGTGTAGCCGGGCTTGGTGACGGTGCCGCCGTTCATCAGCCCCGGCAGCACGCCACCGTTGCGCATGGCGAGGTGGACGTGGTTGTAGTGCTGGGCCTTGACAGCCGCGGACCAGCCCGCGAAGGGCTTGCCGTTGAGGAGCTGCCGAGAACCGGCCGGGGTGTAGATGAGCTCGGAGGCATTGGGGAACAAGCGGGCCAGAGCGTTGAACGTGTTCATGCTCGCCGGGATGACGTCGATCGCACGCCCGGAGGAGTGGTACGACATGCCCCCGTTGACGGTCCGGGACCCAGGACGGAAGTCCGAGGTCTTGATCGCGCCGGGGACGGCCTGCTTGACGACGTCCCACATCGCCTTCCAGCCCATGCCCTTAGTGCCCTTGCCGGCCCCGCCCTTCGACTCGAAGAGCTTGGCCGTGTTCTTCACCATGTTGGTGACGAGGCCACCGACAGTCTTGCCGAAGACACCGTCTCCGGCGCCGCCCATCAGGGGACGGATGACGCCGTCGATTACGTGCTTCTGGATCGCGCCGGCCGGGTCGCTCAGGAACTCCCAGGCCACGCCGGCCGCGTTGGCCACGTTGTCCCAGACGTCCCCGGCGAAACCGGTGATGTTGCCCCAGACGCCGCCGTCCTTGAACGCGAGCGACCCGGAGCGGGCCATCTTGTTCAGGCGGGCGACGCCGGCCGAGCCGCCAACCAGGCGGGTGAACTCGGGGCGCATGATCGCCTCGCCTCCGGAGAGCGCGAGGCGCCCGCCGGTCGGCGAGTAGAACTGGTGGACGTCCCGGCCCGGGGTGTACCCAGGGAGGACGCCACCCGACGCGAACTTCACGAGGGCCGCCTTGGGCAGCTTCATGTCGTTCAGCCCGAGAGTACCTACCATATCGTTCCAGAAGGAGCGAAGGCCGTTGTTCCAGACAGTGTCCAGGACGAAGTTGATCGGGACAGCCGCGGCTTCCTTGATCTTCTCCCAGGCGATGCCGATGCCCTTGGCGGTGTTCTCGAACGCCTTGCCGATCAGGTCGATGCCGACCTTGAACGGGGTGAAGACGTGGGCGTCGATCCAGTTCCAGACCGTCGAGACGATGCTCGAGATGGCTTCGAACGCTGGCTTCACATAGGTCTCGTAGAGCAGAGTGAAGACCGCGCCTAGGAAGTTCAGGCGGTCGCTGATCCACTTGACCACCGGCTGGATGACGTTTACCCAGAGCCAGTTGAAGAGGTCGCCGATGAACTTGAACGCCGGCTTGACCGCGTTCTCGTACAGCCACATGACGACGGCGCCCCAGAACCGGAAGTAGTTCACGATCAGGTCGACCACGGGCTTGATGACGTAGGTCCAGACCCAGTCGATGATGTCACCGATCGCGGTGAACACCGGGCTGAGGACGTTCTCCCAGAGCCAGGTCGCCACCGTGCCGATGACGTCCATCGCCCCCTGCCAGACGTCCTGGAAGAAGGTCGTCTGGGTAGCAACCCAGACGAGGCCGGCCACGAGGGCCGCGATCGCCAGGACGATCCAGGTGATGGGGTTGGCCAGGATGGCCGTGTTCATGGCCCAGGTCGCGACGGTCACGCCGACGAAGGCGGCCGCGAGGACACCCAGCCCGATCGCCACAGCCGTGGCCAGGGCGGGGTTCTCCTCGAGCGTGGCCACCAGCGGGGTAAGCAGGCCCATGATGCCGTCGATGGCCGGCATGACCATCTCGACCATCGAGCCGGCGAGGTTCTCCCAGGAGTTGTTCAGCTTGTTGAGCTTGCCCTCGAGGGTGCCACCGGCCGTCTCGGCCATTCCGCCGTAGGTGGACTCGAGGCCGTCGAGGATGACGGCCTGCGCCGCGGCCTTGTCGCCGGCCTCGGTGAACTGGGTGATGAGGGCCTTCTGCTCCTCGGTCAGGAGCACGCCCGACCGCTTGAGCAGGGTCGCAGCCTTCTCAGGCTCGGCGAGGGCCTTGCCCAGCATCTCGCCCGTCGCCGCGGCATCCTTGCCGGACGCGGCCATGTCGTTGATGCTGGAGACGGCCTTCTGGTAGTTCTCCGCGGAGAGGTCGCCGAACCGGATCAAGCTGTTGCCGGCCTGCTGGAGCTCTTCCTCCGAGACGCCGGAGAGCTTCGAGAGGGCAAGCGTGAAGTCCTCAATCTCTGAGGTCTTCATCTTGAAGCCAGTGTTCTTGATGAGCTGGTCAGTCTGGGCGCTGATCTTCTCGCCGAACTTCAGCTCTTCGAGGCCAGTGTCAAAGACCTTGACCACGCCGGCTACGATTGCCGCAGAGGCGACAGCCATGGCCGCCTTCATGCCAGCGCCGAACTTGCCACCAGCCTTCCGGCCGGCCTCGTCGCCAGCCTTCTCGGCGGCAGGGTTCAGCTCCTTGGCGAGGGTACCCTGCACGCCCTCAACGGTCGGGACAAGGCGGACCCACGCGGTTGCGATCTCAACGCCAGTGGCCATGGAGAACTCCCGACTTGTAGGGGGTGGTGAAGCTACGCGCGAGGCGCTACAATGGAGGTATCACGTCAACCACGAAGGAGACATACCATGGACACACGAGTCGCAAACAGCCGCCTGCAGGGCGATGTCGCACAGGTCACCGTCGACGGGACCGGCATCCGGACCTTCGAGGCCCGGACGATCGCACGCAAGGAGGGCGCCCGCCTGCTCGGTACTGCAGACGTTCGCATCCAGGGTGCCGGCTGGGTGGCCGGTAACGGTGAGAACGAGGGCAAGGTCTTCGGGTTCTACGAGGTGCGTGCCTACTAAGACGAGGGAAGCCCCCGGC
>CALMPQ010000181.1 GCA_937872005.1 uncultured Propioniciclava sp. | reverse complement strand
TAGTCGACCGTCAGGCAGGTGATCCCGCGCGAGGCCGCCAGCACGCGGGCCTGCGGCTTGATCTGCTGCGCCGCGAACACGCCGTTCACCGGGCGCAGCAGCGGGTCGGCGTTCAACAATTCCAGGTAGCGGGTCAGCTGCTCCACGCCGTCGATCTCGCCGCGCCGCTTCACCTCGACCGCGACGTGCACGCCCGAGGCGTCCCTGAACAGGATGTCGACCGGGCCGATCGCCGTCATGTATTCGCGGCGCACCAGCGTCCAGCCGTCGCCGAACGTGGCCGGGTTGTCGGCGAGCAACACCTGCAGGTGCGCCTCGACGCCGTCCTTCACCAGGCCGGGGTCGACGCCCAGTTCGTGCGAGGAGTCGTGCAGCACCTCGGCCAGCGCGATCTGCAGCGTGTCGCCGTCCTTGTTGGCGACCGTCCACACCTGCTCCAGGCCCGCCTCGTCCGGCTCGTCCGGATCGGCCTCGCGCATCACGAGGGTGCAGGGCGGGTTCATCCAGTTCAGCGGCTTGTAGGCGCGGTCGTCGGCGTGGATCGAGATCGACCCGTCGGCCTTGAGCAGGATCAACCTCGTCGCCATCGGCAGGTGCGCCGACAGGCGGCCGGCGTAGTCGACCTGACAGCGGGCAATCATGAGGCGCACCCGGCGAGCCTACCGTCTACGATCGGGCGCATGGCCCGACGTCCCAGCAAGCACCTGCGCCCGCCGCGGCCGCTGTCGACGTCGCTGGTCCGGTCCGAGTCCAAGCGCGACGGGACGTGGATGGTGCAACCCATGACGGGCGGCCGTTCGGTCAAGGACTACCTCTGCCCCGGCTGCCACCAGACCATCCCCCCTGGTGCCGCCCACGTCGTCGTGTGGCCCCGCACGCCGCACGTCGGCGCGTCCTCGGCCGTGGACGACCGCCGACACTGGCACACCGCCTGCTGGAACCGGAGGGGATGACGCGTGGACCTGCACACCACCACGATCGGCCACGGGACGCCGCGCGTCGCCTACCTGCACGGCCTGCTCGGCCAGGGCAAGAACCTGGCCACGATCGCGAAGGCCGTGTCGGCGTCCGACCCGGGGCTGCTCTACGACCTGCCCAACCACGGCCGCAGCCCGTGGACCGACGGGTTCGGGTACGCCTCCATGGCGGACGCCGTGGCCGCCGACCTGCGCGACCGGCTCGGGAACAGCACGCCGATCGCCGTGGTGGGCCACTCGATGGGCGGCAAGACCGCGATGGCCCTGGCACTGCGGCACCCCGACCTCGTGCGGGGCCTCGTCATCGAGGACATCTCCCCCGACGACTCCTCGCACGGCTACGGCTTCAACCGCCTGATCGGGGCGCTGCAGGACGTGCCGCTCGACCAGGTCGAGACCCGAGCGGACGCCGACGCCCTGCTGGCGCCCCGCGTGCGCGACGCGGGCGTGCGGGCGTTCCTGCTGCAGAACCTGTACCGGACGCCCCAGGGCTGGGGTTGGCGCGCCAACCTCGACCTGCTGCAGGAGGCGCTGCCCCTGATCAGCGGCTGGCCCGCGGGCGTGCGCGGCACCTATGAGGGACCGGTGCTGTGGCTGCGCGGCGCCGATTCGGGTTACGTGACCGAGGAGCACATCCCCGTCATGAAGGCGCTGTTCCCGCGCACACGGCTGGTCACCATCAAGAACGCCGGGCACTGGCTGCACTCCGACCAGCCCGAGGCCGTGGCGCAGTCGCTGGCGATGTTCCTGGCCAGCCTGCGCCCCCAGCTGGGCGCCTGATCAGCCGGCGACGACCGACCTGATGGTCGTGGGCAGATTGGGCTTGCCGGTGCCGTCGGGGTACTGCGAGTCGTGCCCCTGGAAGGCGCGGTCGGCGATGACCTGGTTGTTCTCCGCATCCAGGTGGCCGAAGACGGTGTAGTTCGGCGGCAGCGGCGTGTCCTCGTAGACGAAGAAGAACTGCGACCCGTTGGTGTTCGGGCCGGCGTTCGCCATCGCGAGGGTGCCCGCCGGGTAGGTCTTCGTCTGCGCCAGTTCGTCGTTGTAGGAGTACCCCGGGCCCCCGCGGCCGGTGCCCGTCGGGTCGCCACACTGCAGGATGAAGATGCCCGTCGTCGACAGGCGGTGGCACTCGGAGCCGTCGTAGTAGCCCTGCGCGGCGAGGCTCTCGAACGAGTTCACGGTGCAGGGGGCGGCCTCGCGATCGAGCGTCGCGGTGACCTTGGCGTCACCGAAGTCGAAGGTGAACGTGGCCGTGCCCGTCGCCGGCACGTTGGAGCCGTTCGGGGGGTCGACCGGCTTGGCCGGGGCCGCGCCCGCCCGGTAGGTGCAGGTCACGGTGCCCGGGGCGGCGGACTGCGCCGGGCCGAGCGTCTGGCGGTTCTGGCCGACCGTGGTCGGCGGGGTGGTGGCGCAGCCCGCGAGGGCGAGGACGCCGAGGGTGGCAGAGGCGAGGGCGAGGCGACGGACGATCACGGGTCCAACCTCACATTAGGGTGGGGTGCATGGTCAACTTGACGCGCATCTACACCCGCACCGGCGACGCCGGGAGCACCCGCCTGTCCGACATGTCCTCGGCCCGCAAGACCGACCTGCGCGTCGAGGCGTACGGGCACGTCGACGAGGCCAACGCGGTGGTCGGGCTCGCGGTGACGGTGGGTGGGCTTCCGGACGCCATCACTGCGGTGCTGCGCGAGGTCAGCAACGAGCTCTTCGACGTCGGCGCTGACCTGTCGAACCCGCTCGTCGCCGAGCCCCAGTGGGAGCCCCTGCGCATCGACCAGGCCAGCATCGACCGGCTGGAGGCGTGGTGCGACGAGTTCTCCGACGGGCTGCCGAACCTGGTGTCGTTCATCCTCCCCGGGAGATCGGAAGAGCG
>CALMPQ010000180.1 GCA_937872005.1 uncultured Propioniciclava sp. | reverse complement strand
CTGGTCGGAGGGCGCTGCTCCCGCCCCTGCCGGGACAAACTCACACTGCTGCATGAGTCCGGGCCGGAATCGGGCCGATTTCGGGACCGGGACCACACTCGAGTGTGAGTTTGTCACCGGGCCGGGGAGGCGCCGAGGGGGTTGATCGCGGTTGCTAGGGTCGAACGAAACGCCGACACAAGGAGAAACACCCATGCCGACGTACGCCGACCCGACCCTGCTGGCCGAACTGGCCGAGGCCCGACCCGAGGGTGGAGTGGTCTCGCTCTACCTGGACACCGACCCTCGCAAGCCCGAGAACGCCTCCGACAACCCCGCCTGGTTGGTGCAGTTGCGCAACGGACTGCGGACCGTGGGGGAGCAGATCGACGAGCAGGGCGACCGCGACACCGTGCTGGCGTGGCGTGAGGCGTCGGGCCGGATCGAGGACCGCGTGAAGGAGTTGTCCGCGGCCGATCGGGGCCGGGCCCTGGCGCTGTTCACGACCTTGGACGGGTCGTGGGAGCAGGTCGTCACCTCGCACCTGACGCTCGAGCAGACCCACGCCGCCTGGGACGACCGCCCGTGGGTCGCGCCGCTGGCCAAGCTCGTCGACCGCGGCCGAGCCATCGGCATCGTGCTGCTGGATTCCGACGAGATGTCGGTGCTGCGCTGGGCCGATGGCCGAATCAGCGAGTCGGGCCTCGAAACCGACCTCGACACCTTCCGGAGCGAGAACATCACCGGCGGTGAGGGCGGCCACGACCCGCGCCTGAACACGCACACCGACCAGTTGTCGTCGCGCGCCGACGAGCACCAGCGCCGTTTCCTGGCCGACGCGGGGGCCCGGGTCGCCCGATCGCTGCCGGACCTCGGCGTCGAGTCGTTCGTGGTCGTCCATGCACCGGGGTCGTTGGCCGACTTCGAGGCGTCCCTGCCCCAGGACGTTGCCGACCGCATGGTGGGCACCGTCGAGGCCCACCTCACGGGGATGGACGCGAACCAGGTGGCCGACCGACTCGAGGTAGACCTCGCCCAGGTGTCCGAGGCACGCGGCGCCGCCGTCGTCGCCGAGGCGGTCGAGCGTGCGGCGAGTGGAGGCGCGGCGTCCCTGAATGCCGTGCAGGTGGTGCGCGCGCTCGCCGAGCACCGCGTGGATGCGCTCGTGTTGTCGCCCAACCTCGCACTCTCGTCGGGTGTCGTGGGGGAGATGGCCGAGTCGTTCCTGGCCGACGTCCCCGAGGACCAATTGGTCGAACGCGTCATCGAGCAGGCGATCACGACCGGCGCCTCGGTCACCGTCTCGGACTCACCCGAGCTCGTCGACGCGGGCGGACTGGCCGCGATCCTGCGCTGGTAGGCGGACCCCCGGGGGTCATGACCAGCCGGGGAAGTGGGGGCGCCAATCGTCCTTCAGGGGTGGGACGACCATGCCGCGCCTGGTCATCACCGCGACGATCCGAGCGAGGGTGTCACCCGGGGTCTTGAAGATGTCGTTGCTGACCGCCGTCCACTCGTGCCAGTCGCGGGCGGACATGTCCTCGCGGCGGCGGACGTCGCTGCCGTACTGCTGGGGGGACTCGGCGTGCTGGCGTCCGTCGTACTCCAGACCGAGTTTCGCGGCGCGGTAGCCCATGTCGATCCGTCGGACGACCTGGCCGAACTCGTCGCGGATCTCGATGTTGACCTCTGGCTCGGGCAGGCCGGCCAGCACGATGAGCAGCCGCAGGCGGGTCTCCATGGGGGAGTCGACTCCCGCGCGGACGAGCGATGCGGCCTGCTTGGCCTTGCGCCGGTCCTTCGTCAACGTGGACGCCCCGGCCATCAGGATGCCCGGGGTGCTCAGCCCCCTCTTGACCAGGCTGTCGCCCAGGATCACCAGGTCGAGCAGGCCGAGAAACGGGACGAGGTCGAGGAAGGTGGCCACCGGGCTCGTCACCGGGACGCCCCGGTACTCGATCGGCCTGCGCCGGGAGGTGTGGACCAGGACCCCCGGCGTCCGGGATCGGTGGCGCGTCGCGTTGGTGCTCGCATGGAGCCGGGGGTCGTCGGGGACGACGGCGCGGTAGAGCCGGGCGGCCGTGTGGTGGGAGACGAACGCACCCTCGCCGGCCACCAGCAGGACGGCGAGGGCGTCGTTGAGCGGGTCCGCGGGTGCGCTCGCCGCGATGTGGACCGTGCGCACGATGCGGCGGAACTCCAGCGAGTACAACCGGCGTTTCGTGATGCCGGAGGCGGCGGGGGCCATCGCCCTGAAGGGGGGCGGGGGGGTGGTGGGGGCGGGGGTCCGGGGCGGTCGGGGGCGTGGACGATGCGGGGGTGGCGTGG
>CALMPQ010000179.1 GCA_937872005.1 uncultured Propioniciclava sp. | reverse complement strand
GTCGTCGGCCACGGTGACCACGGCCCAGCGATCCTCGGTGGCGAGGGTGACCTCGACCCGCGTCCCGGCGGGGGTGTGCGTGCGCGCGTTGGCGAGGAGGTTCGCCACCACCTGCGTGAGCCGATGCGGGTCGCCCAGCGCGACCACCTCGTCCTCGGGGATCGTCGCCACCCACGTGTGGTCGGGGCCGGCGGCCCGGGCGTCCGAGACGGTGTTGGCGACGATCGCGTTCAGGGGTGTGGGCACGACGGCCAGGGCGGGGCCCGAGTCGAGCCGGGCCAGCAGCAGGAGGTCCTCCACGAGGTGCGACATGCGCACCGATTCGGACTCGATGCGCTCCAGGGCGTGCGCGGTGGTCTCGGGCACATCGCCCCGCTCGCGGCGCGTCAGCTCGGCGTAACCACGGATGGCGGCCAGCGGGTTGCGCAGCTCGTGTGAGGCGTCCGCGACGAACTGGCGCACCTTCATCTCCGACGCTTGCCGCGCGTGGAGCGCCCCCTCGACGTTGTCGAGCATGTGGTTGAACGCCAACCCCACCTGGCCGACCTCCGAGCCCGGGTCGGCGTCCTCGGCGGCCACGCGCACCGGCACGGCCACCTCGCCCTGGCCGAGCTCGAGGCCCGAGACCTGGTGGGCGGTCGCCGTCAGCCGCGCGAGGGGGCGCAGGCTGCGCTCGACCACCGTGCGGGCGGCCGCGAAGGCGATGGCGATGGCCAGCAGGGTCAGCACCGTCGCCGCCCCCACGATCGCCGTCATGGACGCCGTCAGCTCGGCCGTCGGCAGCCCCACCACGAGCACCTGGCCGCCCTGGGTCGACACGAACAGCCGGTAGGGGCCCAGGCCGGGAAGGGAGTGGGTCTGGGGGGCGCGGGCGGGGGAGAGCCCCTCGAGCTCGGCCGCCACCTCGCTGCCCACGATGTTGCGGTCGCGCTCGACCTGCAGGACGCCGCCCTGGCCCTGCCAGTAGAAGAGCAGGCCCTGGGCCAGGCCGGGGCCGCCGCGCCCCTGGATGCCGGGGCCGCGACCGTCCCCCCGCGCCTGCGTGGCGACGGTCAGCAGCTGGTCGTCGAGTTGCGCCTCGAGGATGCGATGCATCGACAGCGCGGTCAGGCCCGACAGCAGGATCGCGATCACCGCCACGAGCGCCGTCGTGGCGAGGATGAGTTGACGGCTGAGCGTCCCGCGCGTGAACGTCCCGCGGGTCATGCGCCCGCCGGCTTCAGCACGTAGCCCGCACCGCGGAGGGTGTGGATCATGGGGTCGCGCCCGGCGTCCACCTTCTTGCGCAGGTAGGAGATGTAGAGCTCGACGACGTTGGCCTGCCCCCCGAAGTCGTAGTTCCAGACCCGGTCGAGGATCTGCGCCTTGCTGAGCACCCGGCGCGGGTTGCGCATCAGGAACCGCAGCAGCTCGAACTCGGTCGCCGTGAGGTGGATCTCCTCGCCGGCGCGGGTCACCTCGTGGGAGTCCTCGTCGAGGGAGAGGTCGCCGACCACGAGCTGGCTGCTCGGCCTGGCCAGGGTCGCGCCCGAACGACGCAGGATGCCGCGGAGGCGGGCGACGAGCTCCTCGAGCGAGAACGGTTTGGTGACGTAGTCGTCGCCCCCGGCGGTGAGCCCCTGGATGCGGTCGTCGACCGCGTCCCGCGCCGTGAGGAAGATCACCGGCACATCGGGCTGTTCGGTGCGGACACGTCGCATGACCTCGAGGCCGTCGAAGTCGGGGAGCATCATGTCGAGCACGATCACGTCGGGTCGGGTTTCGCGGGCGGCCTGCACGGCGGCGAGGCCGGAGGCGGCGGTCGTGACGTCCCAGCCCTCGTAGCGCAGGGCCATGCCGAGCAGCTCGGTGATGCTGCGCTCGTCGTCGACCGTGAGCACGCGGATCGGGGTTCCGTCGGGACGGGTCAGCTGGTCACGGTCACTGCTCATGCCCCCAGCCTCGCAGGGCGGGATGGCGCGACGCCATGAGTCGGCTGTGTGTTTCCTGTGAAGCGTTCAGCGGGTGTCGAAACCGGTGACCGACGCGTCGGGCGGGCGCCGCTCGACGTGCCAGGACGACACGCGGCCGGGGCGACCGGGGACGCGTTGGCCGGTGAGGGCCTCCACGAGGGCGTCCACGTCGTCGGGCAGACCCTGGCAGTCGACCTCGACCGAGCCGTCCCACTGGTTCGCGGCGTAACCGGACAGGCCGAGGCGACCGGCTTGCCGGGAGACCCACCAGCGGAAGCCGACGCCCTGCACGTGCCCGTCGACCCGGACCACGGCCCGGGCCAGGTCGGGGCTCACGTGTGGAGGTACCCCAGCAGGTGGTTGCGCTCGTCGGTGAGCTGGTCGATGCGGTACTTCACGACGTCACCGATCGACACGATCGCCGCGAGCTCGCCGTCGACCTCGATCGGGATGTGACGGACGCGCTTCTGGGTCATCGTGTGCGCGGTGTCCTCGATGCGGTCCTCGAGGTGGCCGACGACGACGTCGCCCGTCATCAGGTCGGCGACGGTGGCCTCGAGCAGGCCGTGCCCCGAACCGGCCAGCCCGCGCACGATGTCGCGTTCGCTGATGATGCCGGTGATGTGGTGGCCGTCGGAGGAGACGACGACGGCGCCGATGTTGTTGTCGGCCATGAGCGCGACGAGCTCGGCCACCGTGGCGGTGGGGGCGATCGTCACGACAGAGCTGCCCTTGCTGCGGATCACGTCTTCGAGCTTCATGCCCGGACGGTACCCGGAACCGGACGTGCCACGCCAGAGGCGCGGCCTATGATCGGGCGGGTGGAACGAACGTGGCGCACCGCAGCCGTCCGGGCGGGCATCGACGCAGACACGGCCGAGGGTGCCGTCGTCCCGCCGATCTACCTGTCGACGAACTACCGCTTCTCCGGATTGCGCGCGCCGGGGTCGTTCGACTACTCGCGCTCCGGCAACCCGACCCGGTCGCACCTCGCGGGGGCGCTCGCCGAGTTGGACGGCGCTGCCGGGGCCGTGGTCACGGCGTCCGGCATGGGCGCGATCACGACGGCCCTGATGGCGCTGGTCGGGCCGGGCGACGTGGTGGTCGCGCCGCACGACGCCTACGGCGGCACGTGGCGCCTGCTCGACGCGCTCAGTCGGCGCGTGGGCTTCACCTTGCACCTCATCGACCTCGCGGCCCCGGACGCCCCTGCCCGCGTACGCTCCCTATCGCCCGCGCTGACGTGGGTGGAGACCCCCTCGAACCCCCTGCTGGCGATCAGTGACCTGGCTGCGCTGGCGTCGGCCGCCCATGCCGACGGGGGCCTGATGGTGGCCGACAACACCTTCTGCTCGCCGGTGCTGCAGCGTCCGATCGCCTTCGGGGCGGACGCTGTCGTGCAGTCATCGACGAAGTACCTGAACGGGCACTCCGACGTGATCGGGGGCGTGGTCTGCTCGGCGACGAGTGAGATGGCGGAGCAGATGGCCTGGTGGGCGAACTGCCTCGGCGTCACCGGAGGCGCGTTCGACAGCTACCTGACGCTGCGCGGACTGCGCACGTTGGGGGTCCGGATGGCGGCGCACCAGGAGAACGCGGCCGCGGTCGTGGCGGCCCTGTCGGGGCACGCGGCGGTGGAGCGGGTGCTCTACCCGGGACTGCCCACGCACCCCGGTCACGAGCTCGCGTCGCGTCAGATGGACGGCTTCGGCGCGATCGTGTCGCTCGAGGTGGCCGGGGGAGAGGCCGGGGTCGCGGCGTTCGTGGAGGGCCTCAAGCACTTCTCGTTGGCCGAGTCACTCGGTGGCGTCGAGTCGCTGGTCTGCCACCCGGGGTCGATGACCCACGCGGCGATGCCGCCCGAGGTCCAGGAGACCGCCGGGCTGCGCCCCGGTCTCGTGCGACTCAGCGTGGGCATCGAGGACCCTGCTGATCTCGTGGCTGACCTGATGGCAGGCCTGGACCGCGCCGGTGCTGTGAGCTGACGCTCACTCGAAGAAGGAGGCGTGATGTCGAGCCACTTCCTTCGAGTGACCTGCGGTGACAGGGGCTGCCTATACCTCTGGGCATGCGTCCCCGTCGTGATGTGCCCTCAGCCCTGCTCGACCTGGCTGCCCAGCCAGGGCGGCCTGCTCACATCCAGCCAAGGACTCGCGGCGATGGGGCGGGGCCCGATCCGTCGCCTCCTGGCCCAGGGTGACTGGCAAGTGCCGGCGTCGGGCCTCTACCTGCCGAGCCCGCTGCCGATCGGCGACGAACAGCGGTTGTGGGCCGGGTTCCTGCTGGGTGGCGAGGGGTCAGCGCTGGGCGGTCGCGCGGCGCTGTTCGCGGCCGGCATCGTCAAGGCGCCTGCGGTGGTGGACGTGTGGCTCCCGGCTGGGCGTCGTCGTGCCTCACGCCCGGGCTGGAGCTTTCGGGAAGACTTCTGGGACCGCCTGAGCCACGTGACGGGAACGCTGCCTCGGATCCGGCTGGAGGAGGCGCTGCTCGACGTCGCGCCCGGTTGCGACGTCGAAGGCTGGGTCGAACTACTCGCCGAAGCCACCCGACTCAAACGGGTGGCCCTGGCCGAGGTGGTGCGGAGGCTCGACCTGCGGCCGAAGGCGTCCCAGCGCGAGATGCTGCGGGATGTGGCCATCGACCTGCAGGGGATCGAGAGCAATCTCGAGTGGGTGTATCGCCGCGACGTCGAACGGGCCCACGGGTTGCCCGAGGGTGATCGACAAGCGCGGGTGGTCGGTCACTACCGGTGCGATGTCAGGTACGGGAGCGAACGGCTCATCGTCGAACTCGACGGCACCTACCACCGCACCCGAACCCAGCGTGACCTCGACCGCGACAACGAGCACGCATTTCGGGATGAGACCACGGTTCGGTATGGCTCGGTCGACGTGCGGGGCCGGCCGTGTCGGGTGGCTTGGCAGGTAGGGGCGGCGCTGCAGCGGCGGGGAGGGGAGTCCGCGCGGCCTTGTTGCAAGTGTCCGGGGCCCCAGGAGCGCACTACTTGGCCAGAACTGAACTGAGCGCCCACTCACTCGAAGAAGGAGGCGTGATGTCGAGCCACTTCCTTCGAGTGAGCTGGCGCTCAGGGGGAAATTCAGACCCCCAGCGTGCGGGGGAACTCGGCGCGGGCCTGGTGGGCGATGCGCTTCATCATCGCCAGGTCGATGCCGGCGCCGAAGAGGCCACCGACCAGGGGCACCAGCTTGCCCACGCGCGAGAAGACGCGCTCGCCGACCGAGCGCAGGATGCGGAAGCCGACGGCCTTCTGGATCACCATGAGCGCGGACTTCGGCAGGTTCTTGCCCGCGACGTTGCGCGCGGCGCTCGTGCCGACCGAGACACCGGCCTTGGTCAGGATGTCGGCCGAGTTGGACCCGACCAGCGACAGCAGCACGGCGGTGCGGATGCGGTCGTCGGCGACGTCATAGCCACGCAGGTGGGCGATGGCCGCCGTCATGCGGGTCGCCTGCACGTAGAACTCGAACACATTGGCCGGGATCGCCACCACCATGGTCAGGAAACCGCCCAGCGACGTCACGAAGCCCCCGGCCGCCCCGCCCACCAAGTGCTGCTTCACGACCGCGTCGACGGCGGCCTCGACGTCGCCGTTCGCCCGTGCCAGCGCCTTGTCGGCCACCGCCCGCGCACCCGCGAAGCGGCTGACGCCCTCGATGCCCACCCCCGTGAGCTGCTTGATCAACCCGGTGATGGCATCGTCGTTGCCGGACGGGTCATTCGCCTCGTCCAACGCCGAACGCGTCATCTCGATGTCTTCATCACGGCGGAACATGTCAAACAAACCCATGGGGGAGACCTTCCCCTACCCCAGCGTCCTGAATCAAGGGGTGGCTAGGAGATTCAGGGTCACCTCCGGGAAATCAGGGCCCGACCCAGGAGCGCCAGGTTGGCCGGCTTCTCGGCGAGCCGGCGCATGTAGTACCCGTACCAGTCCACGCCGTAGGGCACGTACACCCGCACGCGGTGCCCCTCGCGGGCCAGCCGCAGCTGCTCCTCGGGGCGCACGCCGTACAGCATCTGGAACTCGTACGACCCGGGGGCACGCCCCGCCAGCAGCAACTGCCCCAGCGAGGCGGTGATCATCTTGGGGTCGTGGGTGGCGATCATCGGGTAGCCCTCGCCCTGGACCAAGGTCTTCAGGCAGCGTTGAAAGGCCTCGCCGATGGCGTCCGGCGTGGTGTGGGCCACGGTGGCCGGCTCGGCGTAGGCGCCCTTGCACAGGCGCACGCGCGAGCCCGCCCCGGCGTAACGGGCGGCGTCCGCCTCGGTGCGGAACAGCATGGCCTGCAGGACCAGGCCGGTGCCCGGGAACTCACGGCGCAACCCGTCCACCAAGGCGTGCATGCCGTCCAGCGTGGTGTGGTCCTCGGCGTCGAAGGTGACGGTGGTGCCGGCCTCCGCGGCGGCCGCGACGATGCGGCCCGCGTTCTCGAGGGCGAGGTCGGCGCCGCCGGGCAGCGCCTGCCCGACCGCGCTGGCCTTGACGGAGATCTCGGCGACGTCGGTGAGCCCCTCGTCGGCCAGGCGGCGCACGAGGGCGATGTTGGCCTCCGTCGCGGCCAGCGCGGCCGCCTGGCTCGTGGTGTCCTCGCCGAGGTGGTCGATGGTGGCGACGCGTCCGGTCGCCTTGATCTCGCGGATCGCGCGCACGGCGTCGTCGACGGCCTCCCCGGGGACGAAGCGGTCGACGGTGCGGCGGACGACGGGCATGCGGGTGGCCAGGTCCCGTACGGCGGTGTTGCGGGAGGCCGCGAGCAGCAGGTTCTTCATTGAGCCCTCCTGACAGAGATGAACGGTGCGCGGACTCGCCGCGCACCGTTCAATCTATCCCTGTCAGGAGGGTTCTGCTCAGTCCTCGGGGTTGGCTCCCTCGAGGGCGTCGGGGTCCTCCATCGCCCGGCGGTAGGTGGCGGTGTCGAGCTTGGTCTGGCCCTGGAGCCGGTCGTGGGTCGCGAACCGCTCGGGGTTGGCGTCCACGTAGCGGTCGTGGGTCGCGTGGGCCTCGTCCAGCAGGTTGAGGAGCTCCTGCTCGCGGAAGATCTCGTCCTTGTACTTCTCGTCCATGTTGAGCAGACCCTGCTCCTCCTTCAACAGCGAGCGGTAGAGCTTCTCGCGGTGGTCGGGGTCGGCCTCGAAGGACTGGTCGAGGTACTCCAGCGCGTGGCGGCGCGCGTTCTTGATCGTCGTGAGCGCCTTGCCGCGCGGCGACATCAGCGACATGACGATGACCACGATCAGGGTGCCGACGATCACGCCGAGGCTCAGCTCGGTGGTGACCTCGAAGACCGGCACGTGCTGGCCGCCGTTGATGAACGGCAGGTTGTTCTCGTGGAGGGCGTGCAGGATCAGCTTCACGCCGATGAAGGCGAGGATGATCGCGAGGCCGTACTTGAGGTAGATCAGACGGTCGAGCAGGCCGTCGATCAGGAAGTACAGCTGGCGCAGGCCGAGCAGCGAGAAGGCGACTGCTGTGAACACGATGTAGGTGTTCTGCGTCAGGCCGAAGATGGCGGGGATCGAGTCGAGCGCGAACATGACGTCGGTGCCACCGATGGCGATCATGACCAGCATCAGCGGGGTCATGGCCTTCTTGCCGTTCTCCATCGTGAACAGCTTGTCGCCGTCGTAGTGGTCGGTCGTGTGCATGAAGCGCTTGGCCAGGCGGATGATGAAGTTGTTCGCCTCGGTGGACTCGGAGTCCTCCTCGTCGTGCTCGGGCTTGATGAGGTTGCCCGCGGTGATCAGCAGGATGAGGCCGAAGATGTAGAACACCCACGCGAAGCTGTTGATCAGGGCGGCGCCCAGGAAGATGAAGCCGGTCCGGAAGATCAGCGACACCACGATGCCGAACATCAGCACGAGCTGCTGGTTCTGCCGCGGCACCTTGAAGCTGGCCATGATGATCAGGAAGACGAACAGGTTGTCGACGGAGAGGCTCAGCTCGGTGATGTAACCGGCGTAGTACTCGATGCCCGACTTCTGGCCCATCGACAGCCACACCCAGACGCCGAACAGGGCTGCGATCGACACGTAGATCGTCGTCCACTTGGCGGCTTCCGCGATGGTCGGGATGTGCGCCTTCCGGACGTGGAAGATGAAGTCGAACAGCAGCAGGGCGATGATGAAGACGGCGGTGAGGATCCACACCATGGTGGAGACTTCAGGCATGAGTGCCCCTTCCAGTCGGACGAGCAGGACGGTCGTTGCAGTCTAACGAGGCACAACGGCGAG
>CALMPQ010000178.1 GCA_937872005.1 uncultured Propioniciclava sp. | reverse complement strand
CACCTCGTCGAGGCCGTCCGCGCCACGGCGCACGGCCACGCCCTGCTCGCCCCCGAGGTCACCCTCCGCGTCATCCGCCAAGCCACGGACGCCCCGGCCCCGGTCACCCCTCCCCCGGCCCCGAGCACAGATCCCCACCTCACCGACCGGGAGAACGACGTGCTCCAGGCCGTCGCCCGGGGGCTGTCCAACGCCGAGATCGCCGCCGAGCTGTACCTCGGTGAGGCCACGGTCAAGACCCACGTCAGCAACTGCCTGATGAAGCTCGGCCTGCGCGACCGCGTCCAGCTCGTGGTGCACGCGTACCGGCACGGACTGGCCGGATCTCCACCGCAAGGCTGAACCAAACCCAGCCACCTGGCCCCGCCATCTCCGCCACCTGGCTGATCCGACCGACACCCCCGCGTCACTAGCGTGAAGCCATGCTCGAGATCAGCCACCTCACCCGACGGTTCGGCGACCTGACCGCCGTTGACGACGTCTCGTTCACGGTGCCACCCGGTCAGATGATCGGGTTCGTCGGCGGCAACGGCGCCGGCAAGACCACCACGATGCGGATGGTGATGGGGCTGCTCGCCCCCAACACCGGCGAGGTCCGCTGGCAGGGCGCCCCGATCACCGCGGCCGTCCGCCGCCACACCGGCTACATGCCCGAGGAGCGCGGCCTCTACCCCAAGCAGCGCATCATCGACCAGCTCGTGTACCTGGCCCGCCTCCGGGGCGCCGAGGCGGTCGCCGCCCGCGCCGAGGCCCTCGACCTGCTCGACCGCTTCGGGCTCGCCGCCCGCGCCAAGGACCACCTCGAGAAGCTCTCCCTCGGCAACCAGCAGCGCGTCCAGATCGCGGCCGCCGTGATGACCCAGCCCGACCTGCTCATCCTCGACGAGCCCTTCTCGGGGCTCGACCCCGACGCCGTCCACGCGATGGCCGACCTCCTCCGAGACCACGCAGCCCGGGGCGTCCCGGTGCTGTTCAGCAGCCACCAGCTCGACCTGATCGATCGGCTGTGCGACGGCTTGGCGATCCTCGCCAAGGGATGCCTCGTCGCCGCCGGCACCGCCGACGAGCTGCGCTCCCGCGGCCGCGTCCGGCACCGCCTCGCCATGGACGCCGACGTCGGCTGGGTGCGCGACCTCACCGGGGTGCGCGTCGACGACGTCGACGGGACGACCGCCCTGATCGAGTTCCTCGAAACCGGCGCCGAGAACTCCCTGCTCGCCGAGGCCCTGCGCCGCGGCACCGTGCACGAACTGACCCGCCTTCGCCCGAGCCTGGGCGAGATCTACCAGGAGGTGACGGCATGACCCGCAACGCGTGGACGATCGTCGCCGGCCGCGAGGTGATGGCCAAGCTGACCGACAAGTCGTTCGTCATCTCGACCATCGTGTCGGTGCTGCTCATCGTCGGCATCATGCTGTTCCAGATGTGGTTCCTCGGCCGGGCGACCGAGTTCAAGGTCGTCGTCACCGACGACCGGGCCGCAGCGGCCGTCGCCGCGGCCGGGGCGTCCTTGGCGGCCAACCCCCTGACCAGGGACACGATCGTCGCCGTCGAGGTCGCCGATGCCGAGGCCGCCCGCGCCGCGCTGGCCGCCGACGACGTGCGCGCCTGGCTCGAGCCCGGCCCCGACGGCTGGACGCTCACCTACTTCAAGGACGCCTCCTCCACCCTCGACGCCGCACTGCCGACGGCCGTGCGCGAGACGGTCATCGCCGAGCAGTTGGCCCCCACCGGCCAGACCCTCGACGCGCTCACCCGTGGCGCGGCCCTCACCACCGAGCTGATGCAGGGCGATGCCGCGCGCGCGTCGATCGCGATGGCCGTCGGGTTCGTGTTCGCGATCCTGTTCCTGATGTCGGCGCTGGGCTTCGGCATGCAGATCGCCACCAGCGTCGTGGAGGAGAAGCAGAACCGGATCGTCGAGATCCTGGCCTCGGCCATCCCCACGTCGCAGCTGCTCGCCGGCAAGGTGATCGGCAACACGATCATGGCGCTGGGCCAGATGGTGCTCTTCGTCGCCGTCGGACTCATCGGCCTTTCGTTCACCGAGTACAGCACCTTCGTGCCGGCGCTCGGCGAGTCGGCGGGGTGGTACGTCGCGTTCTTCCTGGCCGGCTTCCTCGCCCTGGCGTGCGTGTGGGCAGGGACCGGCGCCATGGCGTCCCGCCAGGAAGACATCGGCAACACGACCATGCCGCTGATGATGATCCTGATGGTCGCCTACTTCGCGGCGTTCATGGCCGAGGGCGTCTGGCGCACGGCGCTGTCGTACGTGCCCGTGGTCAGCTCGATCATCATGCCGGTGCGCCTGTTCGAGGGCGACGCCCACTGGTGGGACGCCGCCCTCGCCCTCGGCCTCAACTTCGCCTTCGCCGCCTTCACGATCTGGCTCGGGGCCCGGCTGTACCGCTCGAGCCTGCTGCAGGTCAACGGCATGGTGTCGTTGCGGGACGCGCTCAAGGGGCAACGATGACCACCTTCGCTAGTTTGGACGCCGTGAGCATGGTTCCGTCTCCCCCCACCCCACCGTCCGATGGACACCTGCGCGTCGGCACGACCCAGCGCGAACTCGCCCTGGAAGCCCTGCGCAATGCCGCCGCCGACGAGCGGATCACCTTTGACGAGCTCGAGGGCCGCATCCCCCGGGCCCTGCACGCCGTGACCCGCGCCGACCTCACGTCCGTGCTGGAGGACCTGCTGCCGGCCGCCCGCCTGGCGGAGTTGCTCGACAGTGACGCCCCGGCCGGTGAGGGCCCCGGCTACACCTGGGACGACCCGCTCGTCCTCGAGCGCGAGGGCTGGAAGGAGCTGACCGTTGCCGGCCCGTGGGTCGTGCCGCCGTTCCTCGAACTGCACACGTCGATCGGCGGCGCGTGGCTCGACTTCACCGAGGCCGTGCCGGCGTCGAAGGTGATCGACCTCGTGTTGATGATCAACGACTGGGGAACGCTGACCATCATCGTCCCCGAGGGGTGGGGGGTCGACACGGGCGCCGCCCAGGCCGAGGCGAGCTACGTCGAGGCCCGTGGCATCCGGACCCGCGCCCAGCGCGGCAAGCCACGCATCATCCTCCGCGGGCGGACGACCGGCCAGATCAAGGTCCGCAACCCCAAGGACTCCGATCGCCGCAAGGCCGAGAAGTTCCTCACCAAGGGCCGCCCCGGCATGCCCGAGCTGCCCCCGGCCTAAGCGCCGAGAGCCTGTGTTCCCAGCGCCGAGAGCCCGCCTTCCCAGCGCCGAGAGCCTGTGATCAGCCCTCTATGGCCTGCATCGCCTTCACGATGGTGACGTTGCGGGTGATCCAGTCGTGGGGGTCGTCGCCGACGCCCGCGATGCCGTCGACCGCGACCCAGGCGAGGTTGATCATGCACCGCACGACCACCCAGTCGCGGGCGCGGCGCTCGTCCAACTCGGCAGTGTCGACCGCGGAGTAGAACCGGTCACGGATCGCCTCCCCCACATCGCCGGTCGCCTCCAGGTCGGCCCACCGGTTCGACAGCAGGGGCGCCACCTCGTACTCGGGCGCGGCGTTGTACCCGTGAGGGTCGATCGCGACCCAGTCGCCGTCGCGGGCCATCACGTTCTGGTAGTGCAGGTCGCCGTGTACCACATGAGTCCCGGGCTCCGCCGCGAGTTCGCGACCCGCGCGCAGGGCCCACTCGACGAAGCGCGGCGGGCCGGGCACCCGCCGGCCCAAAGCCTCAAGGTCGGCCAACCACCGCCGCACGAACGCGTGTCCATCGGGCAGCTGCGGCGCCGAGCGCCGGTGCAGCCGCCGGTACAACCCGGCCACCGTGCGGGTCGCCTCGTCGGCGTCCCAGTGCTCCTCCAGATCACCCTCCAGCCACTCCAACAGCAGGACGCCCCGGCGCGGGTCCGCCCGCACCATCTCAACGGCGCTGCGCCCGCCCCACAAGGACAGGGTCGGGATCTCCCCGACGTTGTCCTCCTCGTAGTAGCCGAACTTGCACGCCCGGCGCACGCCGTCGGCGTCCAACACCGGGAACACACGTGCGGCCGACCCCTCGATCGGGTCGCCGTCGGGCGTGAGGTGCCAGCGGCGGAATGTCTCCTCGACCAGGCGGGGCAACCCTTCCCGCCAGCGTCCGCGGGATGCGTCCTGCTGCGCGTTCGCCATGGCGCTCATCCGACAGGACGCATTCTGCGGACACCCCGGGCGCCTGCAACCAGCGCCAGCAGCGCCACGGGCGCCAGCACCAGCGAGGTGACATCGGGGTCGTAGGCGGCCCCGCCCTCGGTGAGCCCCCACCACGCCAGGTTGTACAACGCGTGGTACGCCACCGCGAGTGGGACGCCCCCACCGGCACCGGCGGTCAAACCCACGATCGCCGCCCGGGTGAGCAGCAGCTGCGCCGACTGGGCTGCCACCCACCCTGCCGACTGGCCGGTCTGCACATACGGCACCAGGTGCCAGACGAGCCAGAACGCCCCCAGCAGACCGGCGGTCGCCGTCACCGAGCCCGTCGCCTCCAGCAGGCGGGGCTGGAGGTAGCCCGTCCAGCCGATCTCCTCCCCGAAGGCGCCGACGACGTAGAGCAGGGCCAGGGCACCCAGCGTCGACAGGTCCGGCAGCGTCCACTGGTGCGCGACCGCGTTCACCGCGATCGGCCCCAGGGCGGCAACGCCGGCCGCACCCCACCACCCGATGCCCCCGACGGCGCGCAGACGCGCCCCCAAATCGGCCAGCGCACCCGAACCACGGGCCATGACCCACGCGGCGGCAGCCGGCACCGCCACCCCCAACGCCGACACCGGCAGGGCGGACAACGGAGCGGGCAGGCGTCCGAACGCACCCGCCACCCAGAACGGAACGCTCGCCGCGAGCGTCACGGCCCCGAAGCGGGCGACGTCGCGCACGAGTCAGGCGATCGGCGTCAGGAACTCACGCCCGCCCAGATACGGCCGCAGCGCCGAGGGAACCCGCACCGAACCGTCGGCCTGCTGGTGGTTCTCAAGGATCATGATGATCGTCCGGGTCATGGCGCACAGGGTGCCGTTCAACGTCGCGAGCGGACGCGTCCCGTCCCCATCGCGCAGCCGGATGTTCAACCGCCGCGCTTGGAACTCGGTGCAGTTCGACGTCGAGGTGATCTCGCGGTAGCGCTCCTGCGTGGGCAGCCACCCGTAGCAGTCGAACTTCCGCGCCGCCGAGCTCCCGAGGTCGCCCGAGGCCACGTCGAGCACCTGATAGGGGATTTCCAGCGACTCGATGAACGCCTTCTCATACCCCAGCAGCTTGGCGTGCTCGGCCTCCGCCTCCGCAGGGTCGCAGTAGACGAACAGCTCGGCCTTGTCGAACCAGTGCACGCGGAAGATGCCGCGGGTGTCCTTGCCGTACGCCCCCGCCTCGCGCCGGAAGCACGACGACCACCCGGCGTAGTGCCGCGGCAGCGACTCGGCCGGCAGGATCTCGTCGGAGTGGTAGGCCGCCAGCGCCACCTCCGACGTGCCGACCAGGTACAGGTCGTCCCGCTCCAGGTGGTAGACGTCCTCGGCCGCCTGGCCCAGGAACCCCGTGCCCGCCATCGCCTCCGGACGCACCAGCGACGGCACGATCATCGGCATGAACCCCCACGACGACGCCATCGCCATCGCGTGCTGCAGCAGCGCGAACTCGAGCTGCGCGCCCTGCCCGGTCAGCACGTAGAACCGCGATCCCGAGATCTTCGCGCCACGCTCCATGTCGATGGCGCCCAGCATCTCGCCGAGCTCAAGGTGGTCGCGCGGGGTGAAGCCCTCGGCGGCGAAGTCACGCGGGACGCCCCACGTCTCGATGATCTCCCCCTCGTCCTCCCCACCGGCCGGGACGCCCTCGCCCACGATGTTGCCCAACTGCATCATCAGGTCGTCGAAGGTGACCTGCGCGGCCTCGGTCTCGGCCTGCGCCTGCTTCACGTCGGCGGCGAGCTGCTTGGTGCGGGCCAGCAGCTCCGCCTTCTCGTCACCCGCTGCCTTCGGGATCCGCGACGACAAGGACTTCTGCTCCGCGCGCGCCGTCTCGGACGACGCCATCAGCGAGCGGCGGCGCTCGTCGGCGGCGATGAGCTGGTCGACGAGGTCCACCGACTCGCCGCGCGCGGCCTGGCTGCGGCGGATGCGGTCGGGGTCGGTGCGCAGAATCTTCGGGTCGATCACGGGGCCCAGCCTATCGGTGGGCCGCAGCACCGGTCCCGACTCACAACCCCTGACACACTGGACCCGTGACCAGGCGCTGGGGGATCGCTCACGTGGCGGTGGTGGTGACCGCCATCGCGTTCGCCCTGTGGACCTGGCTGACCCTCGGCACCACCACGTTCGCCACCATCGACGCCTTCTCGCAACGCCCCGGCATCGACCCGTTCGGCGCCCGCGGGCAGATCCTCGCCGCCATCGCCATCGTGACCACGCCGACCGTCGTCTACACCGTCCTGGCCGGCGTCACGCTCTGGGCCGCGCGCCGCCGCCTGCACAACCTCGCGTGGGCGGTCGGGATGTCGATCCCGCTGGGCTGGGGCGGTGCCCAACTCACCAAACTCCTTGTCCGCCGCCCCCGACCCGACACCGCCGCGCCGCTCATCACCGCCGAGGGGTGGGCGTACCCGAGCAGCCACCTGGTGGCCGCCACCGTGCTGGCCGTGATGATCATCGCCGCCATGGTCGTCACCCGGCGGCGCCGCAGCACCGTCGTCGCCGCCGGCGTCGGCCTCGTCGCGCTCTGGTGGGTGGTGTTCGCCGACCGCTGGTGGCTGCGCGCGCACTGGTTCTCCGACCTCATCGCCGGCGGCTTCCTCGGCGGTCTCGTGGGGTCGCTCTGTCTGGCCTTCGCCGGGGTGCACGTGATTCGCTTCGGCCCCCGCCAGCACCGCGATGACCGCCCGCGCAACGCCGCGGTCATCGTCAACCCGACGAAGGTGCCCGACATGGTCGTGTTCCGCCGCCAGGTCGAGGGCGAGTGCGCCGAGCGTGGCTGGGAGCCCCCGATGTGGCTCGAGACCGAGGCCGATGATCCCGGCGCGCGCGTGGCCCGTGTCGCCCGCAAGCGCAAGGTCGACCTCGTGTTGGTCGCCGGCGGCGACGGGACCGTCCGCACCGTCTGCGCCGCCCTCGCCGAGTCGGGCATCCCGATCGGCATCCTCCCCGTCGGCACGGGCAACCTGCTGGCCCGCAACCTCGGCGTCCCGCTCGACCTGGCCGATGCGCTCGACGTGGCCTTCGACGGTGACGCCCAACCCGTCGACATCGTCCAGCTGCGCGCCGACGACTCAGACCCCGACTTCTCGATGGTCATGGCCGGCATGGGCCTGGACGCCAAGATCATGAGCGAGACCAACGCCGACCTCAAGCGGGTCGTCGGCCCCGCCGCCTACGTGATGGCGGCCCTCACCACGCTCAACAGCCCGCCGTTCCGCGCCCGGGTCACCCTCGACGGCGGCGCCACCATCCAACGGACGCCCGCCGTCGCCCTGATCGCCAACGTGGGCAACGTGCAGGGGCAGATCGCGCTCGCCCCGGACGCCCTCCCCGACGACGGGCTCGTCGACGTCATGCTGGCCTCCCCCGAGCGCGTCGGCGACTGGGGCGCCATCGCCACCCGCGTCCTCACCCGCGCCGCCGACCACCCCGGCGTCGAGCGCGCCCAAGTGCGCAAGCTCGTCATCGAGACCGAGGAGCCCGTCGGCTTCCAGATCGACGGCGACACCATCGGCGAGTGCACCCGCCTCGATGTGTCGGTGCTGCCCCGCGCGATTCTCGTGATGGTGCCGTGACCTACACCTTTCGACCGACATCCGTAGGACCGCGCGGTCCGAAACCTGTCTGTCGAAAATTGTCGACCTACACAATGCGGCGGACAGCCCGCCACCCGGGCAGCGCTCAACCTGGGCGACCTGTACAGCTATCAGCGCCCCCGCTGGTCGGCCGAGCGCCCGAGCAAACCGTCCATCCAGACCTCGGCGGCCTCGTACTCCTCGGCACTGAACCCGCGGGCGATCTTGGGTCGCACCTGGTCGGCCCGTGGGTAGGACCCCAGGAACGTCACCTGCCGGCACACCCGATGCAACCCCTTGAGGGTGCCCCGCATGCGCGGCTCGCCGATGTGGCCCTCGGCGTCGATCGAGAAGCAGTACTCCCCGAACGCCTTCTTGGTCGGCCGGGACTCGATGCGGGTCAGGTTCACCCCGCGCATCGCGAACTGCTCCAGGATCTCCAGCAGCCCACCGGCGTGGTCGACGTACATGTACGCCACCAGGGTCGTCTTGTCGGCCCCCGTCGGCGCGGGCAGCTCCCCCGGGCGCCGCACCAGCACGAACCGCGTCACCGCCTCGGGGTTGTCGGCGATGTCGGACGCCACGATGTCCAGCTCGTACAGCTCCGCGGCCACGCGCGCGCAGATCGCCGCGTCGAAGCGCGACTCGGGGTCCGCCACCTCGGCCGCCGCCGCGGCGGTGGACCCGCCCTCGGTGACCACCGCCCCCGGAACCTGGAGGCGCACCCAGTCGCGCGTCTGCGCGTGCGCGTGCGGGTGGGTGATGATGCGCCGCACGTCGGCCAGCTCGTAACCCGGCCGCACGGCCAGCACGAACGACACCGGCAGCAGCACCTCACGCACGATCACCAGCGGCTCGCCACCCGAGGCGAGGTTGTCGAGGGTCGCCGAGACGCCCCCCTCGACCGAGTTCTCGATCGGCACCAACCCGGCCTCGATCTCACCCGAGCGGACGGCGTCCAGCACGCCGGCGACGGTGGCGAAGGGGGTGGCGTCGGCGTCCGACACGGTGCGCAGCGCCTGGTGGGTGAACGTGCCCGCGGGCCCGAAGTAGCCGATCACCTGCGTGAGCCTAGTGCTGGGGCCCGGTCCTTCCGGCCGGTCACCGCCAGCTGGGCGAGCCCGTTCTTCACGAAGGACGCCGTGGGCCAGGTTCGGTTGGTCGTCCAGAACCAGTGCACGAGGGCGGCGAGCACGAACCACTGGATCGCCGTGGAGAGGACGTCGCGCATCAGGAACGAGCCGACGTTGACCATGCCGTCGGAGAACCCCACCGTGCGCCCGGTCACGTAGGCGACCGAGAGGGCCACGCCGCGCAGGGCCATCAGCCAGTCGAGGCGGTTCGGCACGAGCAGCGCGAGCGGCGCCCAGACGATCAGGTCGTACCAGCTCAGCGTGTAGGGCGAGGTGACCAGCCAGGCAGTGCACAGCACGACGGCGGTGCGCACGGTGATGGTCAGGGGGTCCCGCTCCGCGGGCAGCCGAGCACCGGGCACGGCGTGCCAGGGCAGCACCCGCGACAGCATCCAGCCGATGACGAACAGTCCGACCCAGCCGACGATGCCGGTGATCGAGCGCGAGTACTGCGGGATCACCCACGACAGCGCGGTCTCGAACCACGGCGCCCACGAGCCGCCCGACACGTAGCCGGTGTTGCGGCCCGCCGCCAACAGCGCCTGCGGCGCGAACACCCCGTAGAGCACCCCGATCGGGATCAGCGCCCCGATGCCGAGCTGCAGCACCTTGCGCCAGTCGTGACGGTAGCCCCACACCAGGGCCAGCCCGTAGAAGACCAGCGACACCTTCACGGCGCCCGCCAGGCCGATGAAGATGCCGGTCACGAACGCCGACTTGCGGACGAACCACAGCGCGATGATCGCGAACACCAGCGTCAGCGCCTCGTTGTGCGCGCCGGCGACGACCGACCAGATCAGCAGCGGGTTCAGGATGGTGAAGAGCACCGAGCGGGTCTGCAGGGCAGCGTCGCCGTGGGCGAGCTTGATCATCACCGCGCAGATCACGATGAACGGGACGACGGCCATCATCTGCAGCCAGAACACCACGTCGTGCATCGACTCGCCGCCGAGCAGGTTGGCCAGCCACTGCGACCACGACGCGATCGGGCCGTACACCGACGGCGTGTCCTGCCAGGGCCGTTCGGTCCAGACCAGGACGGGGTCGTAGGCCTGCCGGAAGATCTGGGCGGGCGTGATGTCGTAGGGGTTCAGGCCCAGGTGCTGCAACCGCCCGTACGCGGCGTACATCAGCACGTCCGCGCTGGTGAGCGGCGGGACGACCGCCGTGGCCAGGTTGAGCCCCACCCCGAGGTAGAACATCCGGTGAATGCGCGGACGCCACCCGTCACTGACCGCGCGCCACGCGATGACGAGACCGATCGCGCCCAGGATGATGCCGACCCACAACACGGGCACGACGACCCACTCCGACAGCGGCAGCCCGATCCGCTCCCCCACCTCGACGGGGATGAACCACGGCGGGAGCAGGCTGCCGTTGGCGGGGCCGACGTTGAGGGTCACCGTCGACGGGCCGAGCGCCGCGACGACGATGGTGGTCAGGCAGCTGACGACGATGAGCCAGAACCCCAGCCGACCGTTGCGGGTCCACGCCTGGTCACCGAAGTGGCGGAGCCAATCGGCGACGGCGTTCACAAGAGCCTCCCGGCAAGGACGTGGGGTCTGCCCAAGGCTACCGGGGGTTCAGGCCGAGATGGTCCAGCGCCCGTCCCCGATGATCTCGAAGGTGAAGGCGTTCCACGGCACCGTGTAGGTGCCCGAGTACGGGCCGCGCTGCTCGACGGGCATCAGGTGCACCTCGTCGGCGACGCAGCACAGCG
>CALMPQ010000177.1 GCA_937872005.1 uncultured Propioniciclava sp. | reverse complement strand
AGATCTTCTTCCTCGCCCGCGAGTACTCCGCCGAGGACGCCGAGCGCTGGGGTGTCGTCAACGAGGTGGCCGACCACGACGAGGTCGAGGACCTCGCGCTGGAGTACGCGCGCATCATCGCCACGAAGAGCCCGCAAGCGATCCGCATGCTGAAGTTCGCGTTCAACCTCGTCGACGACGGGCTGGCCGGCCAGCAGGTGTTCGCGGGCGAGGCGACGCGGCTGGCCTACATGACCGAGGAGGCCCAGGAGGGCCGCGACGCCTTCGTCGAGCGCCGCGACCCCGACTGGACGGGCTACCCCCACTACTTCTGAGCTCGACCATGACGGAAATCCTTCCCTCGGCGCACGGCGGGACCTCGCCCGCAGCGGTGGCGGCGCTGTACCACGACATCGAGGGAAGGATTTCCACCACCGTGCGGTTGGGCCCCCTCCTGATGGCGGCGAACCAGACTGAGCTCGCGGAATCCACGGCGCGCATCACCCAACCCCTCGACGACGTCGACGTGATCATCAGGACCTCAGGGTCCACCGATGGCCGCGGCCACCTCGTCGGGCTCTCGCTGTCGGCGCTGGTCGCGTCGGCCCGCGCCACGCTCGACCGCATCGGTGGGCCGGGGCAGTGGGTGACATCGCTGCCGGTGCACGGCGTCGCGGGGTTCCAGGTCGTGACCCGCTCGGTGCTGGCCGGCCACCATCCGGTGGTCTACGCACCCGATGGTGGGTTTGATGCCGAGCTCTTCGGCCGGGCCGTGAAGGGCCTCACCCCGGGCGTTCGGCGCTACCTGTCGCTCGTGCCCACCCAGCTGCACCGCGCCCTCGAGCTGGCACCCGCCGAGCTCGCCACGTTCGACGCGATCCTGGTCGGCGGGGCGGCGCTGCCAGCCGACCTCGCCCGCCGCGCCGCGGACGCGGGTGCCCCGATCGTCACCACCTACGGTTCCACCGAGACGTCGGGGGGCTGCGTCTACGACGGCATTCCCCTCGGCGGGGTCGAGGTGCGCCTCGTGGACGGGCTCGTGCAGCTCGCGGGGCCCACCCTCGCGACGCGCTACCTCGACACCGTGACCCAACCCTTCGTCACCGACGCCGGACGCCGCTGGCTCACCACCCACGACCTCGGCACCCTGGTCGACGGACGCCTCGCCATCCGGGGACGGTCCGACGACGTGGTCATCTCGGGCGGCGTCAACGTCAACCCCCTCCACGTCGAGGACGCGCTCGCCCACCTCCCCGGGGAGTGGGTCGTGATCGGGGTCCCCGACCCCGAGTGGGGCCAGCGACTCATTGCCGTGACCACCGGCCCCGCCACATCGGACGCCGTCCGCACGGCCACCGCCCAGCTGGCCCCGGCGTCGCGCCCGAAGGATGTGCTGCGGATCGAGGCGCTCCCGCTGCGGCCCACCGGGAAGGTCGATCGCCGCGCGGTGCAGGACTGGGCTCGGCAAGCGCTAACGTAGGCACGTTCTGCACAGCCAGGGGGTCACCATCAGCAAGAGCACCCAACGCGAGGTCGAGCGACGCCGCTCGCTGGTCGCCGGCACGGTCGGCAACCTGGTCGAGTGGTTCGACTGGTCGGTCTACGGGTTCTTCGTACCGTACTTCGCCGCGTCGTTCTTCCCCGAGGGCAACCAGGCGGCGCGCATCCTCGCGGCCTTCGCCGTGTTCGCGGTCGGCTTCTTCTTCCGACCCCTGGGCGGGGCGGTGCTGGGGTCGTACGCCGACCGGCACGGCCGACGCGCCGGGATGACGCTCACGATCCTGCTCATGGCCGGGGCCAGCGCGCTGATCGCCGTGCTGCCGACGTACGCGCAGATCGGGGTGGCTGCTCCGGTCCTGCTCACCCTGGCCCGCAGCGTGCAGGGCTTCTCGGCCGGTGGCGAGTTCGGCACGTCGTCGGCGTTCCTCGTCGAGAACGCACCCCGCGGACGCCGCGCCTGGGCCGGCTCCTGGCAGCAGGTCTCGGTCGGCGCCGGCACCCTGCTCGCCTCGATCCTGGCGTCGGTGATGTTCTCGGTGGGCACCGAGGAGTTCCTGACGAACTGGGGTTGGCGCATCGCCTTCGGGATCGGCGCGGTCCTGGGCCTGCTGGGCCTGTGGTTGCGGATGGCGGTGCCCGACACGGAGGCGTTCACCCGCGTGCGCGACGCCGGCCGGATCCCGCGCAGCCCCCTCACCGAGGTCCTGCGCAAGCACCCGCGCGCCGCCCTGCGCGTGGTCGGCCTCGTGGCGGCCGGCACCGCCCTGGTGCAGTTCTGGTTCGTCTCCCTGCCGTCGGTGCTGCACCTCAAGACCGGCGTCGAGATCAAGGACGCCCAGGTCGCGGCCATGCTCGGCCTGGCCCTCTTCACGATCCTGCAGCCGGTGTCGGGCCGCCTCTCCGACCGCTTCGGACGCCGTCCGCTGCTGTTGCTCTTCGCCCTGGGTTCGGCGGCGACGTTCATCCCGCTCATCGCGACGATCGGCACGACCATGTCGAGCGTGCTGGTGGCGGTGTCCGTCAGCGCGGTGCTGTTGGCCGCCTACGCCGGCTCCCTGGCCGCGGTGATGGCCGAGCAGTTCCCGGCCGAGGTGCGGACCGCGGGCATCTCCCTGCCCTACGGCATCGCGGTGGCGGTCTTCGGTGGGTTGGCCCCGCTGTTGGCCACGGCCACGGTGACTGCGGGCACCTTCATCGTCTTCGAGGTCGTCATGGTGGCGCTGTGCCTGGTCTCGGCCCTGGTCTTCTGGCGGATGCGTGAGACCCGGGACGACGCCTGGCACCGGGCCGCGCGACCCACCCCCGAGGGGGTCAGCGACCCGGCTTGAACCGGCGCAGACGTGTCGAGTTCGTCACGACGAACACGCTCGACAGGCTCATCGCGAAGCCGGCGATCAGCGGGTTGAGCAGGCCGAACGCCGCCAGCGGGATCGCGGCGATGTTGTAGCCGAACGCCCACACCAGGTTGCCCTTGATGGTGCGCAGCGTGCGCCGGGCCAGGGCGATCGCGTCGGGCACGACGCCCAGGTTGCGGCGCACCAGGATGATGTCGGCCGACTTCATCGCGACATCCGTGCCCGACACCACGGCGAGGCCCAGGTTCGCCGAGGCCAGTGCCGCGGCGTCGTTGATGCCGTCGCCGACCATCGCCACGCGACGCCCGTCGTTCTGGAGCCGCGCGATGACCGCCGACTTGTCGGTGGGCAGTACCTCCGCGATCACCTCGTCGACGCCGACCTCGGCACCGATGGCCTCGCCGGCGGCACGCCGGTCGCCCGTCAGCAGGACGGTGCGCAGGCCCATCGCCTTGAGGCGGGCCACGGCCTCGACGGCCGAGGCCTTCAGCGTGTCGGCGACCTCGATCCGCCCCACGATCGCATCGTCGACGGCGACCAGCACCGCGTTCCGGCCGGACGCCGAGGCTGCGGCCACGGCGTCCGAGACCTCGCGGGGGACCGCGATGCCTTCGCCGCGCAGCAGTTCGGGGGTGCCGACGAGCACGCGCCGACCGTCGACGGCGCCGACGACGCCGCGGCCGGGGATGGCCGTCACGTCGGACGCCCGGGGCACGAGCACGCCATCGGCAGCGGCGCGGGCGGTGATCGCGCGGGCGAGCGGGTGCTCGGACTGCTCCTCGACCGACGCCGCGAGGGCGAGGGCCCCTGCGTCCCCGTGCACCGCCTCGACCGCCATCTCACCGGTGGTGAGCGTGCCGGTCTTGTCGAGCACGACGGTGTCGATGACGCCGGACGCTTCGAGCGCGTCGGGGCCCTTGATCAGGATGCCGAGCTGGCCGCCGCGTCCGACGCCGACCATGAGGGCGGTGGGCGTGGCCAGGCCCAACGCGCACGGGCAGGCGATGATGAGCACGCTCAGCGCGGCGCTGAACGCGGCACGCGGGCCGCCGCCGGCGATGAGCCAGCCCGCGAGCGTGAGCCCGGCGATCACGAGCACCACGGGCACGAACCACGACACGACCTTGTCGACCATGGTCTGCACCGACGCCTTGCGGGCCTGGGCCTGCTCGGCGGTGGCGGCCATCTGGGCCAGCTGGGTGTGGGCGCCGACGCGGTCGGCCCGCACGACGAGGGCGCCGTTGGTGTTGATCGTGCCGCCCAGCACGGGGTCACCCTCGGTGACCTCGCGGGGCACCGGCTCGCCGGTCATCATCGAGGTGTCGATCGCGGAGGAGCCCATCACGACGGTGCCGTCGGTCGCGATCCGCTCGCCGGGCCGGACGCCGAACCGCTCGCCCACCTTCAGCTCGCCGATGGGGATGACGACCTCGCCCCCGTCCCGGATCACGCGCACGGTGCTCGGGGCCAGCTTGCCGAGCGCGGAGAGCACTGAGCGCGCCGACTTCTTCGACCGGGCCTCCATGTAGCGCCCGCCGAGCAGGAACGTGGTGACCGCGGCCGCCACCTCGAGGTAGAGCGTGTCGGCGCCGGCGGGGGCGATGCCGTAGCCGAGCCAGTAGCCCGTCGTGTCCTCGGCGCCGATGATCGTCGAGACCAGCGACCACGTGAACGCGGCGAGGATGCCCAGTGACACCAGCGTGTCCATCGAGGTGGTGCCGTGCCGCAGGTTGCGCCACGCGGCCTTGTGGAACGGCCAGGCGCTCCAGAACACCACCGGCAGGGCGGCGACCAGCAGCACCCACTGCCAGCCCGGGAAGCGCATCTGCGGGGCCAGCGCCAGCACGATCGCGACGTCGCCCAGGGGCACCGTCAGCAACGCGGCGACGATCAGGCGGTTGCGCAGCATCTTCACCCGGTCGGCGTAGCCCTGCCCCTCCTCGCCCTCGACGACCGGGGCTGCGTCGTAGCCGGCGGCCTGGACGACGCCCACGGCGTCCGCGGCCTTGTCGGGCGGTAGGCCGAGCACGACCGCGCGCTCGGTGGCGTAGTTCACGGTGGCCTGCACGCCGGGCATCTTGTTGAGCTTCTTCTCGATGCGGGAGGCACAGGCGGCGCAGGTCATGCCCGAGACGTCGAGCTCGACCCGCTGGTCGAGCCCGCTCGTGATGGGCGTGTGCGGGGTCGCGGTCACGGCTCGAACCTCTTCAGGGTGGCCTCGCGGGCGGCGCGCTCATCGCGGCGGGCCAGCTCGGCGAGCATGTCGTTGTAGGCGTCGAAGGAGTCGTCCGTGCCCGTGTCGACGGCGTCGTCGAGGGTCTTCGCCTCCTTGTCGTCGGACCGGAACCACTGGGCGGCCAAGGCGGCGATCACGACGAACAGCGGGATCTCGCCCAGGAACCAGGACGCCTGCCCGGCGATGCCCTGATCGGCCATCAGCGCCGCGTGGTCGGGCAGCCACGGCACCTGGATCGTCTCGTAGAAGTCGGCGCCGATGAGCGTCTGCGAGCTCAGGATGCCGACGGCGAACACGGCATGGAACGGCATGATCGAGATCACCAGGGCCAGCTTGAGCAGGTGGGGGAGCTGCTTGCTGGTGCGGTCGGCGCCGATGATGATCGTGAAGAAGAAGTAGCCGGTCATCATGAACACGATGAGCATCAGCTGGTGCGCCCAGTGGTACTTCATCAGCCAGGCGAAGGCGGGGGTGAAGTACACCGCGAACAGGCTGCCGACGTAGGCCAGCCATGCGACCGGGGCGCTCGTCAGGGTCTGCCAGAGGCGGTGGTCCTCGAGCGAGTCGAGCGCGTCGCCGAGGGAGACGTGGTGCTCACCCGGGGTGGACGCCTCGCGCACCAGGGCCAGCGGCGCGCCCAGCACGCCCAGCACGGGGACGAGCATGTTCACGGTCATGTGCACGACCATGTGCCAGCTGTACATCACCGTCGAGTACTCCCACAGGCCGGTGACGGCCAGGAACAGGGTGAGCAACCACGCTGCGACCCACGCGACGGTGCGCAGGATCGGCCAGTGGTTGCCGTTGCGGCGGGCGCGCGACACGCCCACGAGGTAGGCGCCGATCGCGAAGGCCACAACGGCCACCCAGAGCGTGTTGGGGCGTCCGAGCGAGATGAGCCGGGTGATGGTGGGGCCGACCGTGACCTCGTAGCCGAGGTAGTTGATCATGATGTTCTGCGGCTCCAAGAACCGCGGCGTCGGGATGTGGTTCTCGACGGTCAGGCAGGCGACGTAGGCGATGGCCAGCACGACGTCGCGCCCGATGCTGCCGGCGGTGCGTCCGCCGACGAACTGACGCACGAGCCAGCTCAGCGCGAACAGGCCGAGGATGACGAAGATGGCGATCGTCCACAGCCCGTAGGGGGTCGCGGTCGCGGGCACGCCCGCGAGCTGTTGCCACGCGATGACCGCGTGGGCGGCCGCGACGACGAGCAGCAGGGGCAGGGCGAGTCGTTGGTAGCGCATGGCGGACGCCGGCGACCCGGCCAGCCACGCCCCGACCGCGGCCGTCATCAGCGGGACCGCGCTGAAGGTGAGTGCCACCGCGGCGTCGGTGGCCCAGTCGTGGTTCAGACCGACGGTCACGTTTCCGGTGACCGACACGAAGGTCAGCGCGATGGTGCCGGCGACGAGGCCGACCAGGAAGCTCGCCCAGTGCCGGCTGCGGTACGAGGCGACCACCACCAGCGCGGCGACGATCGCGGAGGCGAGCCACGCCAGGGCCGAGGGGGAGGCCCACAGGAACGTCCACCACGCCTCGGGGGGCATCGTCACCCCGATCGGCACCCCGTTCACATACGCGGGGTTGGCGAACGTGTTGAGGACGGAGGCGGTGAACCAGACCTGGCCGAGGCGTCCGGCCCAGGGGAGGAGGCGGAGGGCGCGGTCGGTGATCGTGTGGTCGGCGTTGCGCGCCGTGAATCCGACGATGCCCGACAGCACCCCGAGGGTGCCGAGCGCGGCGAGGCGGGCGGTGAGGTCGGCGACGAGGGAGATGAGGCCGGTCACGGGGTCGGCCTGGATGCGCGCCGGCAAGGGGGGACGGGTGGCGAGGTCGAGGCCGGTCAGCCACACGGCGACATAGGCCGCCACCACCGCGCCCACGATGGAGAGGAGCACCACGGTGCTGCGCCGGCTGGGCGCGAGGGACGACGACTGTGGCGTGCTGCTCACGATTACCTCGGAGGTTTGGGATCCGGCGATCGGCCGGCTGGTTCAGCGTGAGTCTAGTCACTAGGCTCGGGAGCAGCGACTGGGCGAGGAGGCTTTGGGACCATGCAGCTGGGACTGATCGGGCTGGGCAAGATGGGCGGCAACATGCGCGAGCGCCTGCGCCGCGGCGGCCACACCGTGATCGGCTACGACACGAACCCCGACATCTCGGACGCCAAGGACCAGGCCGACCTGGTCGCGCAGCTGACCGACAGCCCGCGCGTGGTCTGGGTGATGGTGCCGGCGGGCAAGGTCACCGACACGGTCATCGGCCAGCTGGGTGAGCTGCTGAGCGAGGGCGACATCATCATCGACGGCGGCAACAGCAAGTGGAGCCACGACCAGCGCCACGCCGACGAGCTCGCCGAGAAGGGCATCCGGTTCATCGACTGCGGCGTCTCCGGCGGCGTGTGGGGGTTGGAGAACGGCTACGCGCTCATGTGTGGCGGCGCCGAGGACGCGGTGGCCGAGGCCATGCCGATCTTCGAGACCCTCAAGCCCGAGGGCGAGTTCGGCTTCGTGCACGCCGGCGAGGTCGGCGCGGGCCACTTCGCGAAGATGGTGCACAACGGCATCGAGTACGGCCTCATGCAGGCCTACGCCGAGGGCTGGGAGCTGCTCGAGGCGTCCGACATCGTGACGCACGTGCCGGCCGTGTTCGAGAGCTGGCGCGAGGGCACGGTCATCCGTTCGTGGCTGCTCGACCTGATGGTGCGCGCCATGGACGCCGACCCGCACCTCGACCAGATCGAGGGCTACGCCGCCGACTCGGGCGAGGGCCGTTGGACGGTCAACGCCGCGGTCGACCTCGGGGTGCCGGTGCCCACGATCTCGGCGGCACTGTTCGCGCGCTTCGTGTCGCAGCAGGAGGACAGCCCCTCCATGAAGATGGTTGCCGCCATGCGCAACCAGTTCGGTGGGCACGCCGTGAAGTCGGGCGACGACGCGGACGCGGTGCCGCCGGCCCCGAGCGAGGGCTCCACCCCGGGCCAGGCCCAGGTGCAACCCGGCGCCTGACTCACCCCTCGACGAGCTCGACCCGGCACCGGGTCCCTGGTGCCTGGGCGAGCCGTCGGTCGCCCGTCACCAGCGGGACGCCGAGGGCTTCGGCGAGCGCCACGTAGGCCGCGTCGTACGGCGTGAGATTGTGCCGGAGTTCCCAGATGCGTTCGAGCAGGGGGCCGTGGGGTTCCCGCTCGATCCTCAGGTCCTGGAGGATGGCGATCGCTTCGAGGCAACCCTGGGGGCTGAACCTCCCAGCCTTGGCCAGACCCCTCAAGGCAGACACCACCTCGACATCGAAGTGGGCCGGGGCGCGGAGGACCGATTGCTGCAGGAGCTGCGCCGCTGAGGTGTGACCCGACGACGACGCCACTGCAGTCACGAAAGCACTGGCGTCAATGACTGTCACGGTCAGCCCGAATCAGGTCGACGATTTCCTGCACGGTCACATCCGACGTGGCGTTGCGCTTGGCCCGCTCAAGCCACTCGTCCATCGTCGGGCGCTCGGCGGCCTCGACCAGCATCGTCCAGAGGTATTCCTGCAGCGACTGGTGCGCAGCCGCCGCGCGGCGGGTGAGCACGGCGTGCGTCTCGGCCGGGACGTTCTTGATCTGGATGTTCGGCATGGCTCCATTCTGGAGCCACCGGGTTGTCATGTGAAGGCGTCGCGGTGCTCGAGGATGCCGATCGCCTGCATCAGCGCGAACATCGTGACCGGGCCGACGAATACGAAGCCGTGCTTCTTCAGGGCCTTCGACAGGGCGTGAGACTCGGGCGAGTCGGTCGCGTCCGCCCCGGCGGTGGGGTCGTCGGGGCGGAAGGACCAGACGATCTCGCCCAGGTCGAGCCCGGCGTCCGTGAGCGCGGTGGTGGCGCGCGCGTTGGTGATGGCGGCCTCGATCTTGCGGCGGTTGCGGACGATGCCCTCGTCGGCGAGGAGGCGCTCGACATCGCCCTCGGTGTAGCGGGCGACCCGCTCGGGGTCGAAGCCGTCGAAGGCCGCGCGGAAGGCGGGCCGCTTGCGCAGCACCACCGCCCAGGAGAGGCCGGACTGGAAGCCCTCGAGCACGATGCGCTCGTAGATGCCCGGGGTGTCGCGGACCGGGAAGCCCCACTCGTTGTCGAAGTAGTCGGTCATGAGGGCCGAGGCCTCGGCCCATGCAGGTCGGTTCATGCCCGAGATGTTAGGCAGCGCCTGTCACGGGTGGGAGACTGGGCGCAAGCCAAGGAGGGGCCATGAAAGCGGTGTCGTTGCTGCAGGTCATCTACTCGTTCTTCCTGGGGCTGGTGGTCCTGGGGCTGGTCGCGATCGGCATCAACACCTTCCACCCGCAACCGAGGTGGCCCGAGTCCGATTACGAAGCCGGACGGCTCGCCCAGGAGGCCTGGTCGCTGAACACCAGCATCATCCTGCTCGTCTGCGCGACGGTCATCCTGGCGGTGTCGCTGTGGCGTCCGGCGCGGATGGCGGTCATCTCGAACGGCCTGCTCTTGGGCGGGATCTTCACGATGATCTACGCGGTCGGGCAGTCGCTCGGATCGGGCCAGGGGCAGATCGCCCGCTTCTTCGTGGCGCTGGCGGCCCTGCTCGTGACCGTGGGCGTCGGCTACCTCACCTTCATTCGCCGGACGCCGTCCGCCGAGTCCCTGCCGGGGGGCGACGAGGGCGAGGCCGGGGCGTCCGGGGAACTGGGGGAGCGGGTCGCGGCCCTCGAGCGGCGGCTGGAGGCGCTGGGGCGGGCGTTGGCCGAGTGAGGTCACCTGCTGTTCACCTCGCACGGGTTGGGTGGGCCGGGTGACCCAGCTCGCCCGCCGCCTGACCCTGCTGGACGCCGTCGTGATCGGCCTCGGCTCGATGATCGGGGCCGGGGTGTTCGCCGTGTGGGCGCCGGCTGCGGCGGTGGCCGGGGGAGGGCTCTTCGTGGGGTTGGCGCTGGCCGCGGTCGTGGCCTATTGCAACGCCACCTCGTCGGCCCAGTTGGCTGCGGCGTACCCGGCGTCGGGTGGCACCTACATCTACGGGCGCGAGGTGCTCGGCGACTGGTGGGGATTCTTGGCCGGCTGGGGCTTCGTGATCGGCAAGGCGGCCTCGGCGGCGGCGATGGCCCTGACGTTCGCGGCGTACTTGGTGCCGTCGGGGTGGTGGCAGCGGCCGGTGGCCGCGTTGGCGGTGATCGCGCTGGTGGCCGTCAACTACCACGGGGTGACGCGCACGGCGTTCCTGACTCGAGTGATCGTGTCGGTGGTGCTGGTGGTGCTGGCGTGGGCGGTGTTCGCCTCGTGGACGGCTTGGACGCCGGGGGTCTGGGACGGGCTCGTTCTGCTCGAGGCCGGGCCCTATGGGGTGCTGCAGTCGGCGGGCCTGCTGTTCTTCGCGTTCGCCGGTTACGCGCGCATCGCCACCATGGGCGAGGAGGTGGTCTCGCCTCGGCGGACGATCCCGCGGGCGATCCTGATTGCGTTGGGGTTGGCTGTGATCGTCTACGCCTTCGTCGGGTTGGGCGTGGTCGGGGCGCTGGGAACGCAAGCGTTGGCGTCCAGCACGGCACCCCTGGTGGACGCCGTGGGTGGCGGCCCGGTGCAGGAGTGGGTCGTGCGGGTCGGGGGAGCGGTGGCGTCGCTGGGGGCGCTGTTGGCGCTGGTGGCCGGCATCGGGCGGACGTCACTGGCGATGGCGCGCAACGGCGACCTGCCGCGGGGGCTGGCGGCGGTGCACGAGCGGTACCAGGTGCCCCACGTGGCCGAGATCACGCTGGGGGTCGTCGTGTCGCTGCTGGTGCTGGCGGTCGACCTGCGCGGGGTGATCGGGTTCTCGTCGTTCGGGGTGTTGGTGTACTACTTCGTGGCCAACCTGGCAGCCCTGCGCCAGCGTGACGGGCGGATGTTCCCGCGGTGGCTGCAGGTGCTGGGACTGGTGCTGTGTGGGTTGCTCGTCGTCACCCTGCCGTGGCCGTCGGTGGTGCTGGGGGTGCTGGTCTACGTCGTCGGCGTGGTGGGGAGGCTGGTGGCGCTGCGGCGGCGCTCAGCGTGAGAGGGCGGCGGCCACGGCCTGTGCCGTGTCCTTGGCCGAGGCGGGGTTCTGGCCAGTGATCAGACGTCCGTCGGTGATGACGTGCGGGACGAACGGGATCTTGGCCTTGTGGTAGATCGCGCCGCGGTCCTTGACCTGCTGCTCCACGTTGTACGGGACGAGCTTGTCGACGCGGGCGAGGACCTCTTCGGTCCAGGAGAAGCCGGTGAGGTTGCGCCCGGCGACGAGGTGGGCTCCGTTGGTGAGCGTGACGTTGAGGAGGCCGCAGTAGCCATGGCAGACCGACGACACGACGCCGTTCTCCCAGATGCGGCGGGTGATCGCTTGGAGGCCCGGGCAGTCGGGGAAGTCGTGCATCACGCCGTGTCCGCCGGTGAAGTAAATGGCGTCGACGGCGTCGGGGTCGACGTCGCCCGGACGCCGGGTATCGGCGAGGAGCGCCATGCGCGCCGGGTCGGCGCGCCAGGCCTTCGAGGACTTGTCGTCGAGGGGGAACTTCAGCGCCCGCGGCTCGAGTTGGGCTTCGTTCTCCTCCCTCGAGCACGGCGCACCGCTGGCGGCCCCGTCGGGGGTGCAGAAGTAGGACGACGGCGGAGCTTCAACCGGCGATGGCGGCGGGCTGGGCACTGTGGCCGGCGTGCAGCCGATCAACGTCAGTGCAGCCAAGGGGACGAGCAGACGAACGGTACGCAGGGGTGCCTCCGGGGGTGAGGGTCATCGCCAGCATGCCATTTCCACCACCGTCCGCTGCGCCGTCCCACGAGTTATCCACAGGATCAGTGGGTAACCCAGCCCAGGTCAGCGGGGGCCGTCCGAATCCACAGGAGCCTCATAAGCACCCGGACGGTCGACGATCAGCACCGCCCCCTCGGCGGCGGCACGCATCTCGGCGGGCGCGAGCCAGCGGGCTAGGTGGTAGACGGCGGTGGTGACGATGGTGCCGAGGGCGATGCCGCCCAGGGTGAACTCGTCCGACAGCACGAGGGTCACGTTGCCGACGCCGATGATGATGCCCGCCGACACCGGCACGAGGTTGAGCGGGTTGCCGAAGTCGACCCCGTTCTCCTTCCAGATCTTCGCGCCGAGCAGGCCGATCATGCCGTAGAGCACCACGGTGATGCCGCCCAGCACGCCGCCGGGGGTCGCCGAGATGATCGCGCCGACCTTCGGGGAGAAGCCGAAACCGATCGCCACCAGCGCCGCCACCACGTAGGCCGCGGTCGAGTAGACCCGCGTCGCCGCCATCACGCCGATGTTCTCGGCGTAGGTCGTCGTCGGACCGGCACCCACCGCGGTGGCCAGCATCGAGGTGACACCGTCGGCGCCGATCGCGCGGCCCATGTCCTGGTCGAGGTTGCCGCCGGTCATCTCGGCGACCGCCTTGACGTGGCCGGTGTTCTCGGCGACCAGGGCGATCGCCACCGGCAGCGCGATGAGCGCGAACGCGAGGCTGAACGTCGGCGCGTGGAATCCCACTACATTCGTCGCCGTGGCCCCGAACTCCCAGTTCGCCAGGTCCGACACGGGGGGCAGGCCGATCCAGGGCGCCGCGACGACCCCCGTCCAGTCGACCCGCAGGTGCGGGCCCACCGAGCCGTCCGGCATCTGGGACGTGATCGGGCCGAGGGTCAGGTCGAAGACCCAGCTCACGAGGTAGCCGATGATCAGCGCCAGGAAGATCGCGATGCGGCCGAGGAACCCCCGCACACCGACCGACAGCACCACCACGACCAGCATCGTGATCAGCGCGACCCCCTGGTCCTGCGGCCAGTAGACCCCGGCCACCACGGGCGCCAGGTTGAAGCCGATGAGCATGACGACGGCGCCGGTCACCACGGGCGGCAGCGCCCGGTGAATCACGCCGGCGCCCGCAACATGGATGATCACACCCGCCACCAGCAGCGCCACACCCACCCAGAACATCGCGCCCGACACGTGCGAGGGGTTGCCACCCGCGGCGTAGATCGCCGTCGACACGCCCACGAAGGACGCCGACGAGCCCAGGTACGAGGGCACCCGGCCCTTCACGACGACCAGGAAGATCAGGGTCGCGATGCCCGACATCATCACCGCGAGCTGGGGGTTCAGCCCCATCAGGATCGGGAACACGAAGGTCGCCCCGAACATCGCCACGACGTGCTGGGCGCCGAGGCCCACGGTCTTGCCCCAGCTCAGCCGTTCACCCGGTGCCACCACCACCCCGGGCTTGAGTGATCCGTCACCGTGCAGCTTCCACAGGGCCATGCCGCGTCCTCCCACTGGCACCCGGACCGGCGTCCGGGCAAACGGCTGCACTGTACTCCTCCCAGCGCCCCGAACGTCAGGAGGTCCAGCCGACGTCCTCCCAGTCGGTCGTCGCGAAACCGGGTGCCCCGAGGTTGGCCAGCCCGTTGCGCACCGCCACGAACTGCGGCACCTGGTACAGCGGGATCTCGACCACTTCCTGCCACAGGAGGCGGGCCAGTTGGCTCGCCTGGTCCGCGCGGCGCACCGGGTCGACCTCGGCCCCCACCCTGGCCACGAGGTCGGACGCCCCGGGTGCGGACGCCATCTCCTCCGGCAGGCGGGCCAGGGGGAACGCGCTGACCCGCACGGTGACCGGCACCAGGTCGGCGTCGCCCGGCACGGCCCGCAACCGGACGCCCACCCGCGCCAGCTGGTCGGCCAGCACGGTGAACTCGGAGGTGGCCAGCTCGTCATCGCGCTCGGCGCGGAAGGTCAGCTCCAGCGGCTGGCCGTCCTTGACCCGCACCCGCGACTCGAGCGCCCAGCCTGCCTCGTCCAGCGCCTTGGCGGCCTGGTCGGGATCGCCGCCGAGACCGGTCGCCCGGGCCTGGTCGACGTAGCCCGGCTGGGTGGGCAGGAGCAGGTTGCTCGACCACGTGCGGGGCGGCTTGGTCACGTCGGCGAGGTCGTGGGGGCCGACGAGGGTGCGGTCGAGGGCCAGCAGCAGTGCGCGGCGCACGGCGACGTCCGCCAGCACCCCGCTGCGCGACACGTGGAGGGCCCTCCCGGAGCGACCCGGGGCGCTCCGGAGCGTCGTGTCGGACGCCGCCCGCGTCTGCTGCAACCGATCGGAGGATGTCCCGGTCTCCCAGACGTCCAGCTCGTTGTGCTGGAACGCCGCCGCCACGGCCTGGGCCTGCACGGTGCGGAACATGATCCGTTCCAGCTTGGGCTGGTCGCCCCACCAGCGGGGGTTGCGCTCGAGGGTGACCAGGCCCTGCGTCTTGTCGACGTGGGCGACCAGGAACGGGCCGGCGTAGTGCCGCTTGTCGGGAGTCCCCCACGAGAAGGCCTCCGCCGAAGCGGTCGAGGCGGCGCGCGCCGGCCCTGCCA
>CALMPQ010000176.1 GCA_937872005.1 uncultured Propioniciclava sp. | reverse complement strand
GCCGTGGCCGCGAAGGTCATCGTCGACGTGAGCACCAGATCACCCGGCCCGACACCCATGCTCAACAACCCCAAGTGGAGGGCTGCCGTGCCGGATGACAGCGCGACGCAGTGCTCACGGCCAGAGTAGGCAGCCAGTTCGGTCTCGAAGGCGTCCACCTCGGGGCCGAGCGGCGCGACCCAACCCGACCGGATCGCCCGCACCAAAGCCTTCTCTTCATCCACCGTGACGTCGGGCGATGAGAGGTAGATGCGTCCCGTCACGGCGTCACCCGCAGTGCGACGTCGTCCACGATCTCGTCCTCGCGAGCCTCGCGAAGCGCTTGCGGCGCTGTGGCCGGTGCAGTGACCCGGCTGATCAGCGGATGACTGGTGGGGGTGGCCTCTTCCTGGTCGCTGAACAGCACCTCGTGGAGCTTCTCCCCCGGGCGCAGGCCCGTGTAGGCGATGTCGATCCGCTTGCCCGAGTCCTTGATCAGGCGGCGCGCCACGTCGTCGATGCGCACCGGGGTGCCCATGTCGAGCACCAGCACGTCGCCGTCGCTGCCGATCACGCCGGCCTGGATGACCAGCTCGCACGCCTCGGGGATGGTCATGAAGTAGCGGGTGATCTCGGGATCCACGACCGTGACGGGTCCCCCACTCTCGATCTGGCTGTAAAAGGTGTGCAACACCGAACCGCGCGACCCCAAGACGTTGCCGAACCGCACCGACAGGTAGGTGCCCGGCTCCTGCTGGGCGAACCACGAGGTGAGCTCCTCGGCCCGGCGCTTGGTCTTGCCGAGCACGCTCGTGGCGTCCGCGGCCTTGTCGGTGGAGATGTTCACGAAGTGCCCCACCCCGTGGGCGGCGGCGCACTCGAGCACGTTGAGCGTGCCCTGCACGTTGGTCTTCCACCCCTCCTGGGGGTAGTTCTCCAGCATGGGGAGGTGCTTCAGCGCGGCCGCGTGGAACACCACGTCGGGCTCGTGCTCGGCGAACACCGCGTCCAGCGCCGCGCGGTCGCGGATGTCGCACAGCACCATGTCGCGGCTGTCCAGCAGCCCCTGGTGGTAGATCGACAACTGCACCGCGTGCAGGCCCGACTCGTCCCGATCCAGCAGCACGAGCCGCTTGGGGTCGTGCGCGTGCACCTGCCGGGCGATCTCGGACCCGATGGACCCCCCGGCGCCGGTGATCAGCACCACCTTGCCGGTGAGGTAGCCGGCGATCTCGGTGAGGTCGGTGTGCACCTGGGCACGACCGAGCAGGTCGGCCATGTCGAGGTGGCGCAGGTCGGTGAGCCGCACCTGGCCGTTGAGCATCTTCTTGACCGGCGGCAGCGCCAGCAACTCGATGCCGGCCGGCTCGAGTTCGGCGTCCAGGCGGCGCAGCAGCGCACCCGTGGCGTCCGGGATTGCCACGAGCACCGCGGACGCCCCGAGTTCCGTCGCTCGAGCCAGCACCTCCGCGCCGGTGCCGACCACCCGTCCCGAGTTGAGCCGCAGGTGCCGCTTGGCCGGGTCGTCGTCGAGGTAGCCGACCACCTGGTAGGGGGCGTCGGGGTCGCGGGTGAGCATGCGCCCCAATTGCTGGCCGGCGTTTCCGGCACCGTAGATGAGCGCCTTCTTCGCTCCGGCCGCGCGGTGGCGCGCCCGCACGAGCGAGACGACGGCGCGGGCGGCGAACCGGCCCGCCCACATCAGCACCAGCGCGCCCAGCGGCACCGTCAGCGCCACGCCCAGCGGAAAGGGCCCGACGAACAGGGCGAAGACCAGCCCCACGACCGCACCGAGACCGAGCGACAGCACCGCTAGGCTGCCCGCCTCCAGGTAGCTGCCGATGTTGTAGCGGCCCTGATAGAACTTCAGCGCGACGCCGGCGCCCACGTGCAACGTGGCCAGGGTGACGGCGTACAGGGCCACGGTCGACCACTGCACTTGGCTGAGCCCGAAGTCGTAGCGGGCGGCGACCAACGCCAGGGTGGCCACGATCCACGAGACGGCGTCTAGGACAGCGAGGGCGCGCCGGCTCCACAGGATGCTCATGCCGCGCTCACCACGGGTGTCTCGCTTGGGACGGCCTTTGCCCGCCTGGCGTCGTAACGGTAGCCGTACCCGTAGAGCGCCTCGTCGTCGAGTTGCACCTTGTTGAGCACCAAACCCAGCACGCGGGCGTCCACCTGGTCGAGCGTGTTGAGGGCGGCGTCCAACTCGCCGCGGCGCACCACACGCGCTCCGACGACGACCAGTGCCCCGGCGGTGCTGCGGGCCAGCACCGCGGCGTCCGTGACAGGCAGCAGCGGCGGGGAGTCGATGATCACCACGTCGTACAGGCGACCCACCTGCGTCAGGAGGGCCTTCATGGCGTCGAAGCCCAGCATCTCGGAGGGGTTGGGGGGGATGGGCCCCGAGGTGAGCACGTCCAACGACGTGTTGCCGATCGGCTGCACGACCTCGTCGAGGGTCGCCTGCCCGATCAGCACCGAGGTGAGCCCCGCCGCGCTTTCAAGCCCGAAGGCGTCCGCAACGCGAGGCCGGCGCAGGTCGGCGTCGATCAACAGCACCCGAGCCCCTGCCTCGGCCATGGTGATCGCGGTGTTGACCGCGGTCGTTGTCTTGCCCTCAGCTGGCACGGTCGAGGTGATCACCAGTGCCCGTTCGCCGGGGGGCAGGCCCAAGAACTGCAGGTTGGTGCGCAGTCGGCGGTAGGCCTCCCCGGCCAAGGAATGGTCGCTGACAATGCCAGGGACCGCCCGGTTGCTCATCGCCTCGTCGAGCACGATGGTGCCCAGCAGTGGGCGGTCGGTGACGCGCTCCAGATCGCGTTCGTTGCGGATCTTCGTGTACAACGTGTCGCGCAGCACCGCCTGCCCGACGCCCAGCATGAGGCCGAGCAGCAGCCCCAGCGCGAGGTTCTGGGTCACCTTGGGGGTGGTGGGCGACACGGGCACGGAGGCGGGTCGGATGACGGTGGCCTCGACGGTGTCGGAGCCATCCGCGGTCGGCGGCGAGAGCTGCTTGACCGTCTCGACCACCTGCTCACCGACGGCATTGGCGATGAGTGCGGCCTGCGCCGGATCACCGTTCTCGACGGACAGGTCGATCATCGCGGTGTTCGACGGCACGGTCGCCGTCACATTCTGCGCCAGGCGCTCGGCGGTGACCGGCAGGTTGAGCCGGTCGACGACGGCTTGGAGCACGATGGGCGTCCGGGCCACCCGCGCGAACGACTGCACCTGGTTCTCGGCGTAGGTTGAGCCAGAGTTGAGCTCACCGGCGGTGGCAACGCTCTTCACCGACAGGAACACCGACGTGGTCGCGGTGTAGGTCGGCTTGGTGACCAGCGAGAAGGTCGCTGCCGCCAGGATGGCCACGAGAGTCACGGCCGTGGTGCTGCGCCAGTACTTGCGCAAGACGCGCAGATAGTCCGAGAGCTCCAAGATCCCTACTCCTGTCTGGGGGGCCGCTACGGGGGGTGTGCGGCTAAGAACACCGTAACGCGATGATCGTCCCCATAACCAATACGAGTTGGCCGAACTGCAGCAACCGAGGGAAACTTGCGCAAAGATCCTGCTTTTGCACTAGGCCGAAAGCACGAAAGTTGCAGCCTCCCTACCCCCGGCGACTCTGCGGTCTCAGACAGCGCGTACCGCGTTGCCGATCGCGGCCACGGCGTCCGCGATCAGGCGGTAGGACGTCGCCAACGCAGCGGCGCCCTGACGGTACGGGTCGGGCACGTCGTCGTCGTGCTCCACGACTCCCAGGCTCCGGTGGCGCGCAGCCACGGCCACCAGCCCACGTAGCGCCTCGGCGGGGGTGTCGGCGCTGGTGCGGGGCAGTTCCGGCGACGAGACGATGCGCGCGAACTCGAGCAGGGTGAAGGTGCGGCGCAGCACGGCGGGCACCTCCTCGACGATCCGGGCGCGATGGGCCCGCGTGAGGGCGAGCACCAGGTCGGCCTCCCGGAGGTGGCGCGGGCGGAGTTGCCGTGCTGCGAAGCCGTCCGCGCTCCGTCCGGCCTCGTTCAGATGCGTGACCATGCCGGGGTCGATGGGATCCCCCACCATCGCGCGGGTTCCCGCGCTGCCCACCTCGACGCCGTCGCCCAGCTCGGCAGCCAACAGCCGCTCCACGACCGGCGATCGGCAGATGTTGCCCGTGCACACGGTGAGAATGCGGAATTGA
>CALMPQ010000175.1 GCA_937872005.1 uncultured Propioniciclava sp. | reverse complement strand
GAACACTGGCTCACCCACCCGCGGAACAGCGGCTCTCACCCAGCGCAATATGCAGACTGCGAAGCCCACCACGCCAAGGAGCCCTGGCACCAAGGCGGCAGGACCGACCTGGCCGACGGGGTGCTGTTGTGCCCGCACCACCACCTGGTCGAACCCGACCCCCACAAACCACCCGAGAAGAACTGGCAGATCACCCTCGACCACCGAGGCAAACCCCAGTTCCACACACCCCAGAACCGAACCGGCCACCGCACCCGCCAACACCACCGCTACCGCTGCTGACAGCGGGGCGGATGGGTCAGGGCTGGGTACGCGCGCCGAAGATGGACGTGCCCAGCCGCACGCAGGTGGAGCCGCACTCGACGGCGAGCTCGAAGTCGTTGGACATGCCCATGCTCAGCACGTCGAAGCCGCCGCCATGCTCATCGCGGAGGCGCTCCTGCAGGTCGGTCATGGTGGTGAAGCAGGCCCGCACGACCGACTCCTCGGGGCTGTTGGCCGCGAGCGTCATCAAGCCGCGCACGTCGAGTCCGTCCAGGGTCAGCAGCGCGCGCACGGCGTCGGGCAGCTCTTCGGGGGTGAAGCCACCCTTGGTGTCCTCGCCCGAGGAGTTCACCTGCACCAGCACCGGCAGCCGCCGGTCCAGCGATTGCACGCGTCGGTCGAGCGCCTCGGCCAGCCGCAGCGAGTCGAGCGCCTGGAACTCGGCCGCCAGCTCGGCCACGACCTTGGCCTTGTTCGTCTGCAGGTGGCCGATGAAGACCCAGCCCAGGTCGGGTTCGGCAGCGGCCTTGGCCTCCAGTTCCTGGGGTCGGCTCTCGCCGAAGCGTGCGTAACCGGCGGCGTGGGCGACCCGGATCAACTCGATGGGGTGGGTCTTGCTCACGGGCAGCAGCTCGACCGAGCCGGGATCGCGGCCCGCCCGCGCGCAGGCCGCGTCGATGCGGGCTCGAGCTGCGTCCAGGTTCGCGGCGACGTCGGTCATGCCCAAGCCTTACCACGCGCGGCGCAACCGCGCACCATGGCAGGCATGGAACGGCGCGTCGCCAAGAAGTCCTCCACCGAGCGCGACACCGGCGATCCTGGATGCCTCGGGCGCTGGCTGGCCGCCGGCGCGGTCTACGGGGCCAGCGTCGCGCAGGGATTCGCACGCGCGCCGCACGGCAAGCGGTTCGCCCGGCAGACGTGGACCCGCGCGCACGACCCACTCGACGCACTCCCGCGTCGGCCGCGAGGACGCCCTCATGCGCGCCACGTTCGGCGCCGAGTGGGACGCGTGGGCGGCGCGGACGGGCCGCGTGCTCCCCCGTCAGGGCCAGCGCGCCGCCAGCGACAGCACGGCGAGGGAGGCCAGCACGGCGAAGCCCAACGCGATGCCGGTGTAGAACTCGGTGACCTCCTGGTCGACCTTCTCGAAGCCGACCGAGCGGGCGATCGAGGAGTAGACCCGCTCCAGCTCCCCGCGCGAGCCCGCCTGGAACGCCTCGCCACCCGACTCGCGGGCGACGGTGTTCAGCTCGGCGGGGTTCACCGGTACGGGCTCGCGTCGGCCGTTGCTGACCACGTACCCGTTCGGCGTCCCGTACGCGATCGTGTAGATCGGGAACCCTGCCGCCTTCGAGTCCTGGGCCGCGATCATCGAGCTGCGCCCGATGTTGGTGTAGCCGTCCGACAGCAGCACGATCGCGCCGGGAGTCGGCTCGTCGGGCTTGGCCGGGTCGGGCGGAACGAGCTGCATGGCGTCCAGCGACGAGTAGATGCCCTCGCCGATCGCGGTCGACGGCGCGAGCTGCAGGTTCTCGATGGCGCGCTTGACCAGGCCCCGGTCCTGCGTGGGCGGCGCGATGATGGACGACGAGCCCGCGAACGCGACCAGCGACACGTTGAAGCCCCGCGGCAGCAGGTCGACGAACCCGGACGCCGCCGCCTTCGCCGCGTCCAGCCGGTTGGGCTCGACGTCGGTGGCCTCCATCGATCGCGACACGTCGATCGCCACCACGACGGTGGCCCGCTCACGGGGGACGTCCACGGCGTCCTTGGGTTGGGCGAACGCCACGGTCAGCGACGCCAGGCTGACGACCGCCGCGACCACCGCGATGTGGCGCTTCCAGGCAGCCTGCTTCGGCATCACCTTCGACAGGTTGTCGATGCCGAACGTCCGTGAGCGCGTCCGGCTGCGCTGCAGCAGGGCGATGTAGAGCACCAGGAGCACCGGCACCGCCGCCAGCAGCCACAGCCGCTGCGGGTGGAAGAACGAGATGAGGGGCACCAGCTCGAGGACACCCATCACGGCCACCTCGCCCCCAACGAGACCGCCGCGAGCGCGGCCAGCACCGCGAAGGCCAGGCCGTAGCCGGCCCACTGCGCGGTGGTCTCCTTCTTGACCTCCTCGTAGCCGACCTCGGAGCGGATGTTCTCGTACACCCGGCTCAGGTCGCCCGCCGACTCGGCCGCGAACATCACGCCGCCGGACGCGTCGGCGACCTGACGCATCAGGTCGCGGTCGGGCGGGACCCGCTCGCGCTTGCCGTCGAGGTCGACCGACCCGTTCTCGGTGCCGTAGGCGATCGTGTACACCGGCACCTCGGCCGTGCGTGCCTCCGCGGCCCCCTGCAGCGGCGACCGACCGGTCGTGTTCATGCCGTCGGACAGCATCACGATGGCCCCCGGTGCCACGGAGCCGTCGTCGGCGCGCGGCGCCATCTGGATGGCGCTCAGGGCGGTGTAGAGGGCGTCCCCGATCGCCGTCGAGTCCTGCAGCGCCAGGGCGTCGATCGCCCGGTTCGCGAAGACCCGGTCGGTAGTCGGGCCCAGCCGCGTGGCCGGGTTGCCCGACAGGGACACGACCGCGACGTTGTACTGCTCGGGCAGGTCGCGGATGAAGTCCTTGCTCAGCTGCTGGGCCGCCCCCAGCCGGGACGGCTGCACGTCGGTGGCGGCCATCGACTGCGACACGTCGATGACCAGCACGACCGTGGCCCGCTCGCGCGGCACCCGGTCGATGCCGTTGGGCCGCGACCACGCCAGCACGAGGGTCACCAAGGAGGCCAACGACAGCGCGACGGCCAGGTGCCGGCGCCACTGCGACTGCTTGCGCACCACGCGCCCGAGCACGGCGGTGTTGGTGAACCGCATGCCGCTGCGCTTCTTGCGCAGGGTCGCCCAGATGTAGAGCGCGATCAGCAGCGGCACCACGGCCAGTACCCACAGCCGCTCGGGCTGCAGGAAGAGCTCCGACAGGTTCACTTGCTCACCCCCTGCGGCGGCTGGTGCAGTTGCGCGGCCACCCGGCGGTAGGCGAGCACGAAACGGGCGATGTCCTGCACCCAGTCCCGATCGGTGCGCAGCTGGATGTGCCCGACCCCGGCGCGGCGCAACGCGATGCGGATCCGTTCCCGCTGGGCCGCCGAGGCCGCGTTGAAGCGGGCGCGAGCGGCGGCGTCCGAGGTGTTGACGTAGCGGGCGAAGTCAGACTCCGGGTCGCGGATCAGGATGTCGCCGACGTCGGGGAACTCGACCTCGCGGCGGTCGACGACCTCGACGCAGATCACCTGGTTGCGCACGGCCAACCGCCGCAGCGCGCGTTCCCACTCCGGCTCGACGTCGGGGTTCAGTTCGGTGTCGCCGGGCGAGAGGAAGTCCGACACCACCACCCGCAGCCCGCGCCGACGCTGAGTGCGGGCGAGCTGGTCGATGCCGCGCTCCAGCGAGTAGGGGCCCTCGGTGCGGTCGTGCACGATCGGCTCGCTCAACATGCGGCTGAGCAGGGAGTACAGCGCCATCCGGCCCGACCGGGCGGGGATGCGCACCATCGTGTCGGGGCGCATGATGAGCCCGCCGAAGCGGTCGCCCATCTGCTGGCCCAGGAACCCGATCGTCGCGATCGCCGCGATGCCGAGGTCGCGCTTGGTGACGCCCTCGGTGCCCCAGTTCATCGACGGGGTGACGTCGAGCAGCGCCCACACCTCGAGCTCGCGGTCGGCGATGGTGTCGCGCACGTGGGGCGTCCGGGTGCGGGCGGTGACCGCCCAGTCCATCTTGCGAACGTCATCGCCGGGCACGTACGCGCGGGCGTCGTTGGTCTCCGAACCCGGGCCGGGCAGGAGGCCGCGGTGGTCGCCCTGCAGGAACCCCTCCATCCGCCGGACGATGGTCAGCTCGAGCC
>CALMPQ010000174.1 GCA_937872005.1 uncultured Propioniciclava sp. | reverse complement strand
ACTACCTGCGCCCGCGCGACATCGCCGTGTACGTGGGGGAGCGCACCCTCGACCTCGGGTTCACCGGCCGCGACATGCTGCTCGACTCGGGTGCTGCGGCGCAGGAGGTGCTGGCGCTCGGCTTCGGCGGCACGAAGTTCCGCTTCGCTGCGCCCGGCGGTGCGTCCTGGGTGCTGGGCGACCTGGAGGGCAAGCGCATCGCCACCTCGTACCCGGGCCTGCTCGGCGCGTGGCTGACCGAGCGCGGCATCAACGCGCGCCTGATCAAGCTGGACGGCGCGGTCGAGTCGGCCGTCAAGCTGGGTGTCGCGGACGCCGTCGCCGACGTGGTCGAGACCGGGTCGACCCTGAAGCGGGCCGGGCTGGAGATGTTCGGCGAGCCGATCCTGATCTCCGAGGCGATCCTGATCCAGCCGAACGGGGTGGAGCGTCCGGCCGGGCTGGACCGCCTGACCCGCCGCTTGGCGGGCGTCATGACGGCGCGCAACTACAAGATGGTTGACTACAACGTGTCGGCGGCCAACCTCGAGCGCGCCAGCGCGATCACGCCGGGCATCGACAGCCCGACCGTCTCGCACCTGGCCCGCGAGGGCTGGATGGCGGTTCGCGCGATGATCCCGGCCAAGGATGCGCCGACGATCATGGACGAGCTGTGGAACGTCGGGGCCGAGGGCATCCTCGTCACCGACATCGCGGCTTGTAGGCTCTGAAGGCATGGCTGACGTCTGGGAGTTCGAGGCACACCCGCACATGCTGCGCCGCCAGGCGTCCATCTGGACGATCGTGATGGGCGGCTCGATGCTGTTCGGCTGGTTCGCGCTGCCCGCGTCGATCCGGGACCTGTTCAACGGGTTCCAGATCGCCACCCTGGTGTTCTTCGTCGCGGTGATGCTCGGCATCGTGTGGGCGGTGGCGCTCAGCTACGTGAAGGCCGGCCCGGCGGGGCTGAAGTTCCGCAACCTGGTGACGACGCATGAGGTGCCGTGGTCGGAGGTGGCGATGGTGCGCATGAGCAACGCCGACCACTGGGCGTTCGTGGAGCTGGCCGACACCTCCGACCGCCCGGTGCTGGGCATCCAGCGCTCCGATGGTCGACTCGCCCAGGAGCAGTTCAACGAGCTGGACGCCGTGTCGCGGAAGTACCTGCCGGTCTAGTTGATCCCGCGCTTGCGCAGGAGCTCGGCGATCTCGTCCATCTCGGCGTCGCCGCCGGCTGAGCTGGTCGAAGCCTTGGACGCCGCGGGCTTGGGCGCCGGACGCGCGGCCGGGCTGGGGGTCGCCGGCGCGGCGGCCGGGCGGGTGGGGCCCCCCGACGTGACGGCCTTCGCCTTCTTCTCCTTCAGCGCCGCGCGGCGATCGCGGAACGATTCGGAGGGAATCAGGCGGCTGCCGAAGGTGAGCAGCGCGGCGAGTCCAGCCAGGACGATGCCGACCCACACGACGGGCGTCCGCTCGGTCGACATCGCCCAGTCGCGCAACGTCTCGTAGGCGCCGACGACGGCCGGGCCGAGGCCGAGCAGGTACACCGCCATCGGGACGAGGCTGAGGCCGATCCACCAGAAGACGGTCTTCACCTGGGCGCGCGACCAGATCAGCGCGGTGATGACGACGAACACGAGGGTCAGCACACCGGCGACGACCAGGTGGAGCACGTTCTGATCCATGCCCCTCAGCCTACGGGGTCGTGGCGGCGTCGGTTTGGGTGGTTGCCCCGGTTGTGGGACGGTGATCCCCATGAAGTCGCTCGGACAGCCCAACGCCGCCTTCGCCGGTGACCACGGTCACCCCGACCCGGAGCTGCGCGCGATCCTGGCGACCGCCTACGAGGGCGGCACGAACTACCACCGGGCGATCGCGGCCCTGTGCACCGCACGCCTGCTGCTGCCGATCGTCGCCGACGGGGACGAGGGGGAGCCCGGCTCGGGTCCCGACCCGAACCGGCACGCCGAGATGGCGGCGGTGCTGGTGCGCTCCGACGCCGGGGACCTCGCCGTGCCGGTGTTCACCGGCATCGACGCGCTGATGGCGTGGCGTCCGGATGCGCGCCCGGTGCCGTGCACGCTCGACGACGTGGCGGCGACCGCGATCGAGACCAAGTCGGTGGCCGTGCTCGTCGACCTGCCCGGCCCGCACCCGGTCGTGATCGAGCAGGGCGTGATCGACGAATTGGCCCAGGGCCACCGGCTGGTGGAGCTCCCCGACGGCGGTTTCGGCTGGATGTACCTCGACCGGACCTGACCCCCGATTGGGACCGAGCCCGGGGCGTCCGCTATGATGTGATGGTTCGACCGCCGCACGTCGGCGCGTTCGTGGCAAGTGGAGTCGCCAAGCTCCCACCCGATCGGCTCTGAGTCGCCGGGTCCCGGTGCCCCTGCAACACGTGGGGTGAGTGCCGTCGGCTTGGGCTTCCGCATGCTGCGGAGGCCCTTTTGCGTTGGCCGAGCCACACCACGAACGATGGAGGAACACATCAGCACCGAACCGCGCATCAACGAGCGCATCCATGCGAACGAGGTTCGACTTGTTGGCCCGAACGGCGAGCAGGTCGGCATCGTGCGCATCGACGACGCCCTGCGCCTGGCCCGCGAGGCCGACCTCGACCTGGTCGAGGTTGCCGCCCAGGCCCGGCCGCCGGTCGCGAAGCTCATGGACTACGGCAAGTTCAAGTACGAGTCCGCGCAGAAGGCGCGTGAGAGCCGCCGCAACCAGGCGAACACCGTCATCAAGGAAATGAAGCTGCGCCCGAAGATCGACGGCCACGACTACGAGACGAAGAAGGGCCACGTCGTCCGCTTCCTCAAGGCCGGCGACAAGGTCAAGATCACGATCATGTTCCGTGGTCGCGAGCAGAGCCGCCCTGAGCTCGGCTTCAACCTGCTGAAGAAGCTGGCCGAGGACGTCGCCGAGGACGGCATCGTCGAGAGCCAGCCGCGGCAGGACGGCCGCAACATGCTCATGGTGCTCGCCCCGACCCGCAAGAAGGCCGAGGCGCGCGCCGAGGGCGAGGCCGCCAAGCAGGCCCGCATGACCCAGCGCAAGGCCGACGCCGAGGCCGAGGCCAAGTCCCTGGCCGAGCACCGCGCGGCCGAGCAGGCGGCGTCCACGCCCAAGAAGAAGCGGGGGCCGGCCGACAACCTGGACCCCGACATCGACCTGTAAGAACTCCGAAGAAGAGAAAGAGAGCGGCGACCATGCCGAAGATGAAGACGCACTCCGGTGCCAAGAAGCGCATCCGGGTCTCCGGGGGCGGCAAGCTCATGCGCCAGCGCGCGGGCAAGCGCCACCTCAACGAGCACAAGCCCACGAAGCGCACCCGTCGCCTGTCGGTGGACGTGGAGCTCAGCAAGGCCGACCAGCGGACCGCGCGCAAGCTCCTCGGTCTCTGATCCGCCCACCACCACACGTTCCACACAGCAAGGAGATTCATCATGGCTCGCGTCAAGCGCGCAGTGAACGCGGCGAAGAAGCGCCGCGAGGTGCTGGAGCTCGCCTCCGGCTACCGGGGTCAGCGTTCGCGCCTCTACCGCAAGGCGAAGGAGCAGATGCTCCACAGCTACACCTACAGCTACGCCCACCGCAAGGACAAGAAGGGCGACTTCCGTTCGCTGTGGATCCAGCGCATCAACGCTGCGGCCCGCGCCAACGGCATGACGTACAACCGATTTATCTCGGGCCTCAAGGCCGCTGGCGTTGAGGTCGACCGCAAGATCCTGGCGGATCTGGCCGTGACCGACGAGGGCGCGTTCGCGTCGCTGGTCGAACTGGCCAAGGCGAACCAGCCTGCGGCTGCCTGAGAGCACTCCTCAACGCTGCGCGGCAGCCCCGGCTTTGGCTGGGCGCTGCCGCGTTCGCGTGCCTGAGCGCCGCGATAG
>CALMPQ010000173.1 GCA_937872005.1 uncultured Propioniciclava sp. | reverse complement strand
CGCACTCGCTGGCACGCTGGTGCTAGCGGCGGATGTCGTACCCGCCCCCTTCCGAGAGATGAGGTCCCAGCATGGCCAAGAAGCCTGCCAATGCCGGCAAGTCGTGGACAGCCGCCCATGACGCTCAGCTTCGCCGTGAGGCTGCGCAGAACACCCCGACCAGAGTCCTGGGCCTACACCTTGGCCGGACCGAAGACGCCGTGCGCAGCCGGGCCGGCGAGCTGGGTGTCTCGCTGAAGCCGGCCAACCAGAGTCCCTACGGCACCCGCGGCAAGAAGCGCTAGGTAGCGGCACGGCCGGGCTGTGAACGCGAGCGTCGTTGGTCACGGAGTCTCGTAGAGCGGCGGCGTCGGCGCGGAGCAGTTGACGACCACCCAGGCCGGAGGTCGTCGTCCGATCCGTGCGGCATCGGAGACTTGTGCCATGCGCCGAGCACTAGAACACCTGCCGGCCGCAGTGCGGGCGCACGGCCATGTCGGTGTGCAGGACCCGTGCTCCTGGTCGCTTGGAGGACGGGGAGACAGGCTTGGTGGGAGGTGTCACGATCGCCGATCAGGCTGTTGCGGTCCGCGGCTCCAGCAGGGGCGTCTGAGCGCAGCTCGCGGTAGAATTCCTGTACACACCGAGGTGTACTTTCCATTCCTCGACGAGGTGGCGGAGTTCGCACCCAAGGTGATCGACGCCCTGCGCACGCCCCTCGAGTCGGGCCACATCGAGCTGGCACGCGCGCGGGCGGTGACCCGGTACCCCTCCCGGTTCCAGCTGGTACTCGCTGCCAACCCCTGCCCGTGCGGCTACTACGGGCTGGCCGGCCGCGAGTGCACGTGCCCGCCCGAGGCGGTGCGGCGGTACCGGGAACGTGTGTCCGGGCCGATCCTCGACCGGGTGGACATGCAGCAGACGCTGATGCCGATGACGCAGTCGCACCTGCGCAAGGCGGTGCGCCTGACCGCGGAATCGAGCGAAGTCGTCCGCGCGCGGGTCGCCGAGGCGCGGGAGCGTCAGGTGCAGCGTCTGGCTCCATTGGGGTACCGGACGAACGCCGAGGTCCCCGGCCCGGTGCTGCGGCAGGAACTGCCGTTGCCCCAGGGCACCCAGCTGATCGACCAAGCCGTGACGCGTGGGCTCTTGAGTGCCCGCGGCGTGGACAAGGTGGTCCGGATCGCGTGGACGTTGGCCGACCTCGCCGGGGTGGGGCTGCCCCGGCGTCAGGACGTGCAGGAGGCCCTGGCCATGCGCCGGGGCGAGGAGGTCGCGGAGGTGCGTTGTGGGTGACGAGCAGGAGCGCGTGGCGCGGATGGCCCTGTCGTACGTCGTGGAGGCGGGCGACCTGCGGCTGAGGGATCGCCTGCGGGTGCAGTCGGCCGCCGACGTGTGGCGGCAGGTGCGGTCCGCACGCCCCGACGATGCGTGGTCGCGGCGCGCCGAGCTCGTCGACCTGCCGAGCCTGGCGGCCCTGGCGGCCAAGCACGACCTGAGGTTCATCATCCCCGGCGACGACGAGTGGCCGCCCAGTCTCACCGACTTGGATCAGAGCGAGCCCGTGCAGCGGTGGGGTGGCATGCCGGTGGGGCTGTGGGTGCGGGGGAACGGCTCCCTGGCCCGCCTGACCTCGCGCGCGGTCGCGGTCGTCGGGTGTCGGGCCTGCACGGCGTACGGCGAAAGGGTGTCCACGGAGCTGGGTGCCGGGCTGGCCGGCGGCGGGGCCACGGTGGTCTCGGGCGGTGCCTACGGCATCGACGCGGCCGCCCACCGGGGGGCCCTGGGTGAGGATGGTCCGACCGTCGCGGTGCTGGCCGGTGGCCTGGACCACGTCTACCCCAAGGGCAACACCAACCTGGTCAACGCGATCGCCGAGGAGTGCGTGGTGGTGTCGGAGGCCCCGCCGGGCGCGACGCCGTCGCGCCGTCGGTTCTTGACGCGGAACCGCCTGATCGCCGCCCTGTCGGCCGGTGTGGTCGTGGTCGAGGGAACCTCGCGCAGCGGGGCGCGGAACACGGCGAGCTGGGCCGGCAGCATGTTCCGACACGTGATGGCCGTGCCGGGTCCGGTCGGCAACTCCACGTCGTACCTGCCGCACTGGCTGATCAAGCACGAGCAGGCGGCGCTGGTGACCGGGGTGGCGGACGTGCGGGAACTGGTCGCGCCCATGGGGGAGGACCTCGTCGAGCGGGAGCGCCAGCCCCGCCTGCTGGACGAGCTGGAACCGGAGCAGGCCGCCGTGTACGAGGCGCTCCCGAGCCGGGGCAGCCGGTCCACCGGCGCGATCGCCCTCGAGGCCGGGGTGCACGTCCGGGTCGCCCTGATCGCGTTGGAGGAACTTCGGGCGCGGGGGCTGGTGGCCGCGGCGTCCGATGGGGGGTGGCGGCTCGGGGTGGTGCAGGACCGGCCTGTGCGCTCAGCGCAGGAGCAGGGTGGCGGCTGAGACCGCCGAGGCGACGATCGTGACCACCTCGAACTGGCGCTGGGTGACCCGACCGATCACCCACGTCCCGACCCACGCCCCGAGCAGGACCGCCGGGACCATCGCGAGATCCAGCACGAGGCCCTCGACGGTGAACAACCCCAGCGAAGCCGCGAGGGGCACCTTCGACACGTTGATGAGCGCGAAGAACCAGGCGTTGGTGCCGATGAACCGGGCCTTGTCGATGCGCGTGGCCAGGAAGTACAGGGCCATCACCGGCCCTGCCGCGTTGGCGGTCATCGTCGTGAAGCCTGCGGCGGTGCCGGTGGCGCTGGCCCGGACCCAGTCCGGGTCCGTGTTCGGCGCGGCCTCGGCTGGGCGCCGCACGCGCTGCCACAGCTGGATGATCACCATCACCAGCAGCAGGGCGCCGATCGTGCGGCGCATCACGGTGTCATCGACGAAGTTCATGAACAACGCACCCAGGAGCAGACCGGGGATGACGCTGGGCACCAGCTTCCACAGCAGCCGCCACGACACGTTGCGGTACCGGGCGATCGCGATGAGGTCGCCGACGATCAGCAGCAACAACACCGTGGCGGTCGACTCCTTGGCCGGCATGGCCAGGGCGAACACGGCGACCGAGATCGCGGCGATGCCCCCGAAGGACGTCTTCGAGAACCCGATGACCACCGAGGCTGCGGCCATGGCCAGCAGCAGGGGCTGGACCGTTCCCGCTTTGGTGGAGGGTGGGGCATATTCCGCGGGTTCCTGAACT
>CALMPQ010000172.1 GCA_937872005.1 uncultured Propioniciclava sp. | reverse complement strand
GACACCCCCGGCAACACCGACAAGGCCGACCTGCTGCGCGCGCTCGACGTCGAGGTCACCCTCGGGGCCGGGGCGACGGCCCAACTGCCCGAGGGCGTCCACCTCGTGGTCACCTCGCCGGGGTGGCGACCCACCGCGCCGCTGCTCGCGCAGGCCGCTGAGCGGGGCGTCCCGATCTGGGGCGAGGTCGAGCTGGCCTGGCGCATGATGCAGCCGGACCGGGCCGTGCCGTGGCTGGGCATCACCGGCACCAACGGCAAGACCACGACGACCAACATGCTCGAGTCGATCCTGCTCGCGGGCGGGTTGAAGGCGGCTGCGGTCGGCAACGTGGGGCGTCCGATCATCGAGGCGGTGCTCGACGAGGTCGACTACGACGTGTTCGCGGTCGAGCTGTCGAGCTTCCAACTGCACTGGACGCACACGCTCGCCCTGCACTCCGCGGCCGTGCTCAACCTGCAGGCCGACCACCTCGAGTGGTACGCACACGAGGCCGACCCGTACGCCGCCTACGCCGCCGACAAGGCGAAGATCTACGAGCGGGTGACGCACTCCTGCGTCTACAACGTCGCCGACCCGGCCACCGAGAAGATGGTCGAGGAGGCCGACGTCACCGAGGGCGCCCGGGCGATCGGGTTCCGCCTCGAGGTGCCGGCCCCGTCGATGCTCGGCGTCGTCGACGACCTCCTGGTCGACCGCGCGTTCGTCGAGCAGCGCCGCGACTCGGCGATGCCGCTGGCCGAGCTCTCCGACGTCCGCCCGTTCGCGCCGCACAACGTGGAGAACGCGCTGGCCGCGGCCGCGCTGGCCCGCAGCTTCGGCGTCCCGCCCCAAGCGGTCGCGCAGGGGCTGCGCGACCTCGAGATCGGCGACCACCGGATCCAGACCGTGGCCGAGGGCGGCGGTGTGCGCTGGGTCGACGACTCCAAGGCGACCAACCCGCACGCCGCGGCGTCCTCGATGCGCGCGTTCGACTCGATCGTGTGGATCGCCGGCGGGCAGGCCAAGGGCACCTCCTTCGACGATCTCGTCACCACCTACGGCCCCAAGCTGAAGGGCGCGGTGCTGCTTGGCGTCGACCGCGCGGTGATCGCCGGCGCGCTTGCCCGACACGCGCCCGACGTCCCGGTGATCGTGATCGACAACGGCGAGACTGGGGCCATGGCCGAGGCAGTCGCTGCCGCGGCGGGCCTGGCTTCCCCGGGCGACACGGTCCTCCTGGCGCCCGGATGTGCCAGCAGGGACATGTGGACCGGGTACGACGCCCGCGGGCGCGACTTCACCGAGGCGGCCCGGGCCCGGGCACAGGACTAGACGAGCAGACAGGAGGACGGCGGTGGCGATCCTGACCCCCAGCAGGCCCCCCAAGCCGTCGAGCGCCCGCCGCAAGGGTCGCGAGAACACCATCGCCGACACGGCCTCGGGCTGGCTGTCGCACCCGATGGCCGACGTGGTCCTGGTCACCGTGCCCACCGCCATCCTGCTCGGCCTCGGCGCCCTCATGGTGTGGTCGGCGTCCACGGTCTTCGCGTACCGCCAGTTCGGGGACGCCTTCTACTTCATGGAGCGCCACCTGGTCTTCCTGGTCGTGGCGCTGATCGCCGGCTTCGTGGCCTCGCGGGTGCCGCCCGAGAAGCTCCGCGCCCTGGGCTGGGTGGCCTTCGGGCTCGCCGCGTTGTTGCTGTGCCTGACCTTCGTGCCCGGCCTGGGCTACGGCGTCGGCGGCAACAAGAACTGGCTCAACTTCGGCGGCCCCGGCCAGATGCTCCGGCTGCAGCCCGCCGAGCTGGCCAAGCTGGCCCTGGTGGTGTGGGCCAGCGCGGTGCTGGCCAACAAGCGGAAGCTGCTCAACGAACCCAAGCACCTGCTGGTGCCGTTCGTCCCGTTCTCCCTGCTGCTCATCGGCCTCGTCGTCCTCCAGCGCGACCTCGGCACCGCGATCATCCTCGGCGCCCTCATGCTCGCGATCCTGTGGTGCGTGGGCGCACCGCTGAAGGTGCTGGGCGGCATGATGGCCATGATCGTCGTGGCCGCGGGCGTGCTCGTCACCTTCAACGAGTCACGCGTCGCCCGCATCCTGGGCTTCCTCGACCCGACGTCCGACCCGACCGGCATCAACCACCAGCCGCTGCAGGCCCTCTACGGGCTGGCCAGCGGCGGCTGGCTGGGCGTGGGCCTCGGGCGCAGCCGCCAGAAGTGGGGCAGCCTCGCCGAGGCGCACACGGACTACGTCCTCGCCATCATCGGTGAGGAACTCGGGCTGATCGGCACCCTGCTCGTGCTCGTGCTCTTCGTCGTGCTGGCGTGGGCGGGCGTGCGCGTCGCACTGCGCAGCTCGACGTTCTTCACCCGTCTCGTGGCCTCCGGCATCACCGCCTGGCTGCTGATGCAGGCGTCGATCAACGTGCTCGTGGTCCTCGGGCTGCTGCCGGTGCTCGGCGTGCCGCTGCCCTTCCTGTCCTACGGCGGCTCCGCGCTCCTGGCGAACGTGACGGCGGTCGGTGTCCTCGTCGCCTGCGCCCGCGAGGAGCCCGACGCCAAGGCGTGGCTGCGCCGTCGCCGCAAGACCGCCCGTCCGCGGCGCAGGCTCTCGGCCGTGCTGCCGGGCCGCCGTCCGTCCTGAGGAGGAGACCCATGGTTTCGATCGTCCTGGCCGGCGGGGGCACCGCGGGCCACACGTCCCCGCTCATCGCCACCGCCGAGCGGTTGCGCGAGGCGCGCCCCGGCGTGCGCCTGACGTGCGTGGGGACGCCCAAGGGCCTCGAGTCCCGCGTCATCCCCGCAGCAGGCCTCGAGCTGCGAATGATCCCGCCCGTGCCGCTGCCCCGTCGGGCCACCCCCGAACTGCTCCGTGTGCCCGGCCGCCTGGCCAGCGCGGTCAAGCAGGCCATCGCCATCCTCGACGACGTGGCTGCCGACGCCGTGGTCGGCTTCGGCGGCTATGTGTCCCTGCCGGTCTACCTGGCCGCCCTGGCTCGTCGCGTCCCGGTCGTCCTGCACGAGCAGAACGCCGTCCCGGGGCTGGCCAACAAGGTGGCTGCGCGCTTCGCGAAGGTGGTGGCCGTGTCGTTCCCGAACACCCCGCTGCCCCACGCCCGCCACGTGGGCCTGCCGGTGCGCGCCGCGATCTCCGACTTGGACGCCGCGGCCGCCCGGCCCGCCGCCCGCGCGGCGCTGGGCTTCGACTCCGGTCTCCCACTGCTGCTGGTCTCGGGTGGGTCCCAGGGCGCGGTGGCCATCAACAACGCGACGGTGGCCGCGCGTGACGAGATCCTGGCCGCCGGGGTCGACATCCTGCACGTGCTCGGGCCCAAGAACCTCACCGATGACCACCACGTCGTCGAGCACCCGGCCACCGGCGCCCGCTACGTCCCCGTCGGGTACGTCGACAACATGGAGCAGGCCTACGCCGCTGCCGACCTCATGGTCGGACGGTCCGGGGCAGGCACCGTCGTCGAGACCGCGACCGTCGGGTTGCCGGTCGTCTTCGTCCCGCTGCCGCACGGCAACGGCGAGCAGGCGCGCAACGCCGACTTCCTGATCGAGGCCGGGGCCGGCGTCCTCGTGCCGAACGCCGAACTCGACGGCGACCGCCTGGTCTCCGAGGCCCTGCCCCTGTTGACCGACCCCGAGCGCCTCGCCGCCCTGCGTGGGCGCCTGACCGGCCTCGTCCCGAGGGACGCCGCAGCCGACCTCGCCCGGATCGTCCTCGACGAGGCGGGTGCCTGACATGCCGTTGGTGACCCCCGTCGACCTCGAGCCCGCCGACCGGGTCGGGCCCGTCCACTTCATCGCCATCGGTGGCGCCGGCATGAGCGGCATCGCCCGGGCCTACGCCGCCCTCGGTGTGGAGGTGTCCGGCTCCGACCGCGACGATTCCCCGGCCCTGCGCAAGCTGGCGGCGGCCGGCGTCCGCACCCACGTGGGCCACGACGCGGCCCAACTCGGCGACGCGCGCACGGTCGTGGTGTCCTCGGCCATCAAGCCGGGCAACGCCGAGCTCGACGAGGCCCACCGCCGGGGCCTCCGCGTCTGGCACCGGTCGGCCGCCCTGGGCGCCCTCATGCTCGGACGCCGCGGGGTCGCGATCACCGGCACCCACGGCAAGACCACCACCACGGGCATGGTGGCGACCATGCTCACCCGGGTGGGCGTCGACCCCGGCTACGTCATCGGTTCCCCCCTCGCCACGACGGGGGAGAGTGCCGCCCTCGGGACGGGCGAGGCGTTCGTCGTCGAGGCCGACGAGTCGGACGGCTCGTTCCTGCAGTACCCGGCCGAGATCGTGGTCATCACCAACATCGAGGCCGACCACCTGGACAACTGGGGGACCCCCGAGGCCTACGTCGACGGCTTCGTCCGGCTCGGCACGGCCGAGGGCGTCCGCACGGTCATCATGACCGCCGACGAGCGCCCCTCCCGCGAGGTCGCGGCGACGCTGCGCGGCCTGGGCAAGCGCGTTGTCACCTACGGGGAGGCCCCCGACGCCGACATCCGTC
>CALMPQ010000171.1 GCA_937872005.1 uncultured Propioniciclava sp. | reverse complement strand
GCGGGCGTCCGCCGACGCCTCGATGGACGCCAGCGCCGCCAGCGAGCCCGCCACCACGGTCGGCGCCACGGAGTTCGAGAACAGGTAGGGACGCGCGCGCTGGCGCAGCAGCTCGACGATGTTGGCGTGCGCGCTCACGTAACCACCGGACGCCCCACCCAGCGCCTTGCCCAGCGTCCCGGTGATGATGTCGACGCGGTCGGCGACGCCGAACAGTTCGGGCGTCCCGCGCCCGCCCGACCCCACGAAGCCAACCGCGTGGGAGTCGTCGACGAGCACCAGCGCCCCGTGCTGGTCGGCCAGGTCACAGATCTCGCGAAGCGGCGCGTAGGCGCCGTCCATCGAGAAGACCCCGTCGGTGACGACGATCTTGAAACGGGCCCCGGACGCCGCGTCCAGCTGAGCGGCCAGGTCGGCCATGTCGGCGTTGCGGTACCGATACCGGGCCGCCTTGCACAGCCGGATGCCGTCGATGATCGAGGCGTGGTTCAGCTCGTCGGAGATGATCGCGTCCTCGGGGCCGAACAGCGCCTCGAACACGCCGCCGTTGGCGTCGAAGCAGGAGCTGAACAGGATGGTGTCGTCCATGCCGAGGAACGCCGAGATGCGCTGCTCCAACGCGCGGTGGGGGGTCTGCGTGCCGCAGATGAACCGCACCGACGCCATGCCGAAGCCGTAGGCGTCCAGACCGTCGTGGGCGGCGGCGATGATGCCCGCGTGGTCGGCCAGGCCCAGGTAGTTGTTGGCGCAGAAGTTGAGCACCGGGGCGTCCGAGCTGCTCACCCCGATCGAGGCTGACTGCGGGGTCGTGATGACCCGCTCCCGCTTGGTGAGGCCGGCCTGCTCGATCTCGGCCAGGGTGCCCGCCAGGTGGTCCTCGAATGCGCCGTACATGGGTCCTCCGATCGTCGACGCGCCCACGCTAGTACAGGCGTGGCAACCCCACGCGGCCCCCGCGGAGGGTGTAAGGTACAATGTTTGCCGATTCACCCCCATTGGCTTCGAGGAAGGACCCCTGTGCCCAACGGTATTCGGCGGATCTTGGGCGACCGCCGTGTCATCGTGGCACTGCTGGTCGGTTACTTCCTGCTCGCCGCCTTCATCGGGGGCCCGTGGTTCGCCCTGTTCACCGGCGGGCTCGCCGTGCTCGTGGCGGGCTTCATCTGGTGGATCAGTCGGGACAAGCGGCTCCAGGTCCTCGGGACGGTCTCGTTGGTCATCGGCCTCGCCATGACCGGCGGCGGCATCGCGCTCGGCCAGAACCCGAACCTGTTGCCCGACGAGGAACTCCCCTACCGCCCGATCGTCCCGCGCCCGACCACCCCGGTGCTCGACGTGGTGATCCCCCCGCGGCCCGCGCAGACGGCCGCCGCCACCCCGACACCGACCGATGCGCGCTGGACGCCCGTGCCGCGGCCCACCCTGCCTCGGGTCCAGCAGAACAGGGAGCAGGCGCCCGCCACCCAGACCACGCGTCCGGCCACCCAGCCCACCCGTCCGGCCACGGTTCCGACGAGCACGTCCCCCGACACCACGGCGCCCGTGACCCAGCCGACCTCTGACCCGACCACGGCGCCCGCCGACCCGCCGCCGACGTCCTCCCCTCCGACCAACCCGCCGGTCGAGCCCGTGAGGCCGCAGCCGACCGACCCGCCGGCCTCGAACCCGCCGGTACAGCCGATCGACCCCCCGGCCGTGCCCGAAATCCCGGAGCCGGCCGGCGGCACCACGACCCAGGGCTGACGAACTCTGCGGGTGCCCGCGCGCGCCTGTTGGTGACTGCCAATCCCCGTGGGGTAGCCTCCTTCGCGGGGTCACGTTCTGGGGGAGGGTCGAGGCAGCGTATGCGCGTCCTGGTCATCGCGCAGTACTTCCCGCCCCGCCGATCCTCGTTCGCCTCCCGCTGGGCCTGGCTGACCACCTTCCTCGCCGAGCGCGGCCACGACGTCGAGGTCATCGCCTTCCTCTCCTCGGCCCGGCAACTGGGCAACCTCCGGCACGCCTTCGAGGCCGACCCGCCCGCCCCGCGCGTGCGGTTCCACCCGGTCCTCCCACTCCTCCAGGGCCAGGGGCTCGTCACCCGGGCGCTGGCCGACGCCCTCGCCGCCGTGCGCGGTTTCCGCGAGGCGATGCGTGTCGGCGAGGTGGACGTGGTGGTCGCCTCCGTGCCCAGTCTGGTCATCATCCCGCTGGGGTGGCTGGTGGCCCGACGCCGACGGCGTCCCCTCGTGCTCGACCTGCGCGACGCCTGGCCCGAGCTCCTCGACGACTGGCGGGAGTGGAACCACGACGGGCAGCGACCCCGCCCGCTGCACCCGGCCAAGAGGGCCGTCTTCCCGCTGGCGAAGTACGTCGTCGCGGGCCTGGTCCACACCATCCGGCTCCGGGCGG
>CALMPQ010000170.1 GCA_937872005.1 uncultured Propioniciclava sp. | reverse complement strand
TCAACGTCAACGACTCGGTCACCAAGTCGAAGTTCGACAACAAGTACGGCTGCCGCCACTCGCTGATCGACGGCATCAACCGCGCCACCGACGTGCTGATCGGCGGCAAGGTCGCCGTCGTGTGCGGGTACGGCGATGTCGGCAAGGGCTGCGCCGAGAGCCTGGCCGGGCAGGGCGCCCGCGTCATCGTCACCGAGATCGATCCGATCTGCGCCCTGCAAGCGGCCATGGACGGCTACCAGGTCGCCCGCCTGGACGACGTGGTGGCCTCGGCGGACATCGTCGTAACCGCGACGGGCTGCCGCGACGTGGTGACCGCCGCCCACATGGCCGCCATGAAGCACAACGCCATCGTCGGGAACATCGGCCACTTCGACAACGAGATCGACATGGCCGGGCTGGAGGCCACCCCGGGCATCGACCGCCGGGCGATCAAGCCGCAGGTGGACCAGTGGGTCTTCGCCGACGGCCATGGCGTGATCGTGCTCAGCGAGGGACGCCTGCTGAACCTCGGCAACGCGACCGGCCATCCGAGCTTCGTGATGAGCAACAGCTTCACCAACCAGGTGCTCGCCCAGATCGAGCTGTTCACCAAGCCCGATGCGTACCCGGTCGGGGTGTACACGCTGCCCAAGCACCTGGACGAGGAGGTCGCCCGACTGCACCTGGACGCCCTCGGCGTCCGGCTGACCACCTTGAGCGATCGGCAGGCCGACTACCTGGGCGTGCCGGTGAGCGGACCCTACAAGGCGGACGCGTACCGCTACTGAGCCCGTCGTCGGCTTCCCTGCCGGGGTGCCGACGGCCCCGCGCGGCGGACGTCAGGCCAGGTCGAGGACGTAGGAGCCGCCCTCGCGGTGGAACCCCAGCAGTTCGAGGTAGTTGCGGTGCACCGTCGTGTGCGCATTCGCGACCAGCCGGGTGAAGCCCGCCTCGGTGAACACGCTGCGGCCAGAACCGAACACCCAGCGCGCCTGTGCGCTGTCGCGGTAGGCGGGTGTGACGTAATCGAGCTTGATCAGCAGCTCTTTGCCGGCGGGTTCGCCGATGAGGATGCCCGCCGGCAGGCCGTCGCGGCTGATGAGCCGGACGAACGTGTCGTGCGGGTCGGGATGGTAGTCGGGCTGGCTGTTGGCGATCTCCCCGGCGTTGCCGCCGACGTAGTCGGCCAGGAACGGGGAATCGGGCTCCAAGGGCACCGCGATGAAGGAGGTGTCGGGTCCCAGTTCACGGCGCAGCCGCCCGATGCCGGTGACCAGCAGCACGCCGGTCACCACCACGACCGGCCAGGCCCCGACGAGCACGCCGTACACCAGCAGAAGCGCGGCGCCGCCGATCGACAGCCAGCCCTTCCTGACGTGGGAACGCACCCCCAACGCCACGAAGACAACCGCCGCCCCCGCATAGCCGATGAGGTCGTACCAGCCGTCATTCATCCGCGCGGAACCTCGTAGGCGGCGATGGTCGTGGTGGCCGGGCCCAGCTCGTCCCACCCGGAGCCGACGTTCAGCACCACGATCCCGCTGGTGGGGTAGCGGGCCTCGATGGCGTCGCGTTCGGGCGAGGGCGGGGTCACCGCCAAGATCGCGTCGCTCAGCGTCGGCTCGTGGCCGATCACCAAGACCCGGCGGACCTCCGCGGGAAGCTGCTGCAGCGCCGCCACCAGCCCGAGCGTGCGCGCGTGATAAAGCGCGTCCAGCGTCACCACCTGCGCGGCGCTCGCCCCACCCATCCGCAGGGTCTGCCACGTCTGCTGGGCGCGGGAGGCGGGGGAGACCAGAACGAGGTCGAAGGCGAAACTC